>NZ_JBNNVU010000009.1:0-119793 GCF_050280705.1 Pseudomonas sp. NPDC089530
ACCCAGACCCACGCCTGGTTCGCCTACTTCGAACCCTACAGCCGCGGCCGGCACGACTGGCTGATCGAGCAGGCCCTGAACAAGGCCGGCGCCGAGTTGCTGGCCACCGGCAAGAGCGTCGAGGGCCGTGACATCCAGTTGCTGCGCAAAGGCAGCGGCGGCGAAGGCCGGCGCAAGGTGTGGATCATCGCCCAGCAGCATCCCGGCGAGCACATGGCCGAATGGTTCATGGAGGGGGTGATCGAACGTCTGCAGCACCGCGACGATGCCGAGCTGAACCGGCTGCTGGCCAGCGCCGACCTGTACCTGGTGCCGAACATGAACCCCGACGGCGCCTTCCACGGCCACCTGCGCACCAACGCCATGGGCCAGGACCTGAACCGCGCCTGGCAGAGCGCCAGCCAGGAAATCAGCCCGGAAGTGCTGTTCGTCCAGCAGCAGATGGCGCAATACGGCGTCGACCTGTTCCTCGACGTGCACGGCGACGAGGAGATTCCCCATGTGTTCACCGCCGGCTGCGAAGGCAACCCGGGCTACACGCCGCGCCTGGCCAAGCTCGAAGAGCATTTCCGCAGCCACCTGAAACACAAGACCCGGGATTTCCAGACCACCCACGGCTACACCAAGGACAAACCCGGCGAAGCCAACATGACCCTGGCCTGCAACGCCGTCGGCGAGAAGTTCGACTGCCTGTCGCTGACCCTGGAAATGCCGTTCAAGGACCACGACGACAACCCCAACCCGCTTACCGGCTGGTCCGGCAAGCGTTCGATGCAGTTGGGCAAGGATGTCCTCAGCACCGTGGCCGACATGGTCGGCGTACTGCGCTGATCGCCCTGCGCTGGCCGCGGGAGCACCCGCGGCCAGCGCCTATTGCCCCGGCACCCGCCGGCAATCCTCGGGCCCCAGCAGGCGCCCATCCGCCGAGCGCAATTCCAGTGGCCGCACCGGCTGCCCCTGCTCGCGGTCGACCATCAGCGAATGCGTCTCCCCCGCCTCGTAGAAATATGCCTCGCCCCACTGCCGCAAGCCGACGATCAGATTGAACAGACCGTTGCCCTTCGCCGTCAGCACGTACTCCTGATAAGCACTGCCGTCCGAGGCCGGCACCACCTCGAAGATCCCGTGCGCCACCAGGGTCCGCAGGCGCGCGGCGAGGATGTTCTTGGCCATCCCCAGATTGCGCTGGAACTCGCTGAAGCGACGCAGGCCGTCGAAGGCATCGCGGACGATCAACAGCGACCACCAGTCGCCGATTGCGTCCAGGGAACGGGCCACCGGGCATTCGGCGCCCTCCAGGCTTGTGCGTTTGACCATGATGCAGACTCGCGGCAGAAAAGTAGTTGCAATATAAAACCAGCCTCACTACCGTACAACTGGTTTCATAACACAACTAGATCTCATGGAGACGAGCATGACCGCCGCGATCGCCCCTTTGCCGCCCGCCACCCTCACCGCGCCGGTAGTACTGCTGTTTGCCCTGGCCTGCGGGCTGGCGGTGGGCAATGTCTATTTCGCCCAACCCCTGCTCGACGCCATGGCCCAGAGCCTGGACATACCGGCGGCGACCATCGGCCTGGTCATCACCCTGACCCAGATCGGCTACAGCCTCGGCCTGCTGTTCCTGGTGCCGCTGGGGGACCTGCTGAACCGCCGGCGCCTGATCGTCGGCCAGACCGCGCTGTCGGTGGGCGCGTTACTGATGGTGGCGCTGGCCGCGGACAGCACCTGGCTGTTACTGGGCATGGCCCTGACCGGGTTGCTCGCCGTGGTGACCCAAGTGCTGGTGGCCTATGCCGCGAACCTCGCCGCGCCCGGGGAACGGGGCCAGGTGGTGGGCAGCGTGACCAGCGGCATCGTGTTGGGGATCCTGCTGGCGCGCACGGTGTCCGGAACCATGGCCGACCTGGCCGGCTGGCGCTCGGTGTACCTGCTGTCCGCCGGGCTGACGCTACTGATGGCGCTGCTGTTGTGGCGGGTGCTGCCCAAGGTCGAGCAACCCGCCGCCGTGCACCGTTACGGGCAACTGCTGCGCTCGCTGTTCAGCCTGTTCCAGGAAGAAAAGGTGCTGCGCGACCGGGCCGTGCTGGCAATGCTGAGCTTCGCCGCCGCCACCGTGCTCTGGACCCCGATGGTGCTGCCCCTGAGCGCCCCGCCGCTGTCGCTGTCCCACACCCAGGTCGGCCTGTTCGGCCTGGCCGGCGCGGCCGGGGCTCTGGGCGCGGCGCGGGCCGGGCGGCTGGCCGACCGTGGCCTGGGCCAGTGGACCAGCGGCCTGGCGCTGGGCCTGATGCTGGTTTCCTGGTTGCCGATCGCCGGTACCCAATCGTCGCTCTGGGCCCTGCTGTTGGGGGTGATCGCCTTCGACCTGGGTCTGCAGGCGCTGCACGTCACCAGCCAGAGCCTGATCTACGCCACCCGCCCTGAGGCCCAGAGCCGCCTGGCCGCAGGCTACATGCTGTTCTATTCGATCGGCAGCGCCAGCGGTTCGATCGGCGCCACCGCGATGTATGCCTGGGCAGGCTGGAGCGGGGTATGCCTGCTGGGGACGACGATCAATGCCGTGGCGCTGCTGTATTGGTGGTGGAGCGCCAAGTCCTGATGCGGCGCCGACGTCGTCCCGCTCAATCCCTGCCGTGCAGCATGCTCTGCAGCACGCCGTCACGGCGTATCCAGCCATGGAACAGCGCGGCCGCCAGGTGCAGCAGCACCGTCAGGAACAGCAGGTAGGCGAGAAAACCGTGGGCCTTGCGCAGCAGGGCGAACAACCCGGCATCGGCCGGCAGGATCGATGGCAAGCGCAGCGCACTGCCGAGCATCACCGGATCGCCCGCCGCCGAGATCATCGCCCAGCCCAGCAGCGGCAGGATCAGCATCAAGGCGTACAGCAGCCCATGGGAAGCCTTGGCCGCCAGCACCTGCCAGCCCGGCAGGTCCGCCGGCAAGGGCGGTTGCCGGGTAGAGAAGCGCACCACCAGGCGCACGATCACCAGCAGCAGAATGGCGATGCCCAGCGGCTTGTGCAGGTGGATCAACCATTGGTGGCGCTCGGACACCGAGGCCACCATGCCCGCGCCGATAAACAGCATGGCCAGGATCAACAGCGCCATCAGCCAGTGCAGCAGGCGCGCCAGGGGGGCGAAATGTTTCGGTTGGCGGTTCATGGGCGAGACTCCTGGGCAGCGCCGGGCAGTTGCCCGACTTCACTGGTACGACGCAGATAGGAACTGGCATAGGCCGCCGAACGGGCCGCCAGCAGCGGGTCGTCGGACGCGGCAATGCCGCTCGGCAGCACCAGCGGGTCGTAGTTGATGTCGCGGCATTCGCCGGTGTTCTGTGGCTGGCTGCGCTCCAGCACCAGGGTCCCGGCATTCAGCACCCTGCGCTCGCTCGGCCAGGCCTTGCTGGCGTCGTCGGTGGGGTCGCCGGGTTTGGCCAGGGTGATCTCCAGGCGCCAGCGCAGCGGCCCTGCGGCCAGGCGCCGCACCAAGTCCTTTTCGAGGAAATCGCTGTCCTGCGGCGCCACTGCGCCGGGCGCGTCCCGGGTCAGCGGCACCACGCCCCAGCGCACGGCCTGACGCTGCCCGCTGGCGCTCACCAGGTAGAACGCGTTGATGCCGTTATAGGTTTCGCTGGCGTAGCTGGCGGAAGGCCTGGCGCCCTTGATCCATTGCAGGAACGGCATGGCTTCCGGATGCGCGGCGAAGAAGGCCTGCAGGCTGGCCGGGTTCGGCTTGCCGGTCGCCGGGTCCGGCGCACTGGCCTGCTGCAACTGATAGAACGCCTCGGGGGTGCCCACCGGGAACACCGGCATGCTGTTCATCCCCGTGCGCCATTGCTGGCCGTCGGCCTGGGTGAAACCCAGGGCCAGGCTGCGGATCGGCACGCTGCCATCAGGCGCATAGGGATTGCCGGGCGGCAAGGCGAAACGCCCGACCACCGGGGTCCGCGCTTCGTTGAACACTTGGGCACTGGAATAGGACCGGGCCTCGCCGCTGCTCTCGAAGTAACCGATCACGCACACGCCCTTGGCATGATTGCGACGCAACCCCGGATGCACGCCGTTGTTGTTCTCCAGCACATCCACCAGGGCCTTGGGGGTCAGCCGCTGCGGATCGAAACTGCCGTGCACATAGGCCAGGGCGCCGGCCAGCGCCGCGACGACCAGGCCGATCCCAGCCAGGCGCAGGCCCAGGCTGGCCGCGCTCAAGGGCGGCCGGCCGGGCGGTGATGAGCGATCTACCATGAATATCTCCAGGGCCCCGGGCCCGATAGCGGAAAGGACCCGTCAGACGCACCCCGGCCGAGGTTATTCCCTGGCCCCGGTATTTATTTTTCGGCCATGGGAATAATCTGCCCGGCCGGGCGTCTGGCTGTGGCCCCCCAACATGGGCTTGGAAGATGAGCCACCGACCGCCGCCCCACAGGACCCCATGAACGATATCGACGAACAGCTGCGTGAAATCATCCCCCGCTTGCGGCGCTTCGCCCTGTCCCTGAGCCGCCAGCCCAGCAGCGCCGACGACCTGGTGCAGGCGTGCCTGGAGCGTGCGCTGTCGAGCTGGAACCACAAGCGCCCCGAGGGTGACCTGCGGGCCTGGCTGTTCGCCATTCTCTACCGGCAGTTTCTCGACACGCACCGCCGTTCACGGCGTTATGCGCGGATGCTGGAATTCTTTACCGGGCGCGACGACGCCCAACCTTCGGTGGAGCGCAGCGTGATCGCGCAATCGACCCTGGAAGCCTTCGACCGCTTGCCCGCAGAGCAGCGCGCGCTGTTGCTCTGGGTCTCGGTGGAAGGCTTGAGTTACCAGGAAGTCGCGGCGATCCTCGAGGTGCCCATCGGTACCGTGATGTCGCGCCTGTCCCGGGCGCGCCAATCCCTGCGCCAGCTCAGCGACGGCGAAATCACCAGCCCTTCCCTGCGGATACTCAAATGATCAGTCTGCCCCCCAGCGAACGCGACCTGCACGCCTACGTCGATCATCAGCTCAACGAGAGCGACCGGCGCCTGCTGGAAACCTACCTGAGCCACCACCCGCAGCTCGCCGCCCAGGTCCAGGCCTGGCAGCAGGACGCGCAACAACTGCGAGCGGCCCTCGATGGCGCCCTGCGGCAACCGGCCAACCCGGAGCTGGACCCGGCGCTGATTCGCCAGCGCCTCAAGCGCCAGTCCCGCCGCCACCTGGCCAGTGCCGCGCTGCTGTTGCTCGCCCTCGGCATCGGCGGCCTGAGCGGCTGGCAGGCCCGGGAGATGACCCTGGCCAGCACTGCGCTGCCGATGACCGACGCCCTGCAGGCCTACCGCCTGTTCGCCGAGCAAGGCATCCTTCCGGCCGACCTCGAGGTGCAGGGCGACAGCGTCATGCAGGCCTGGCTCGACCGCTACTTCACCCAGGCCAAGCGCCTGCCGGACTTGCGCGACGCCGGGTTCCAGGTGATCAGCGGCCGCCTGCTGAGCACCGAGCAAGGGCCGGCGGCGATGGTGCTGTACGCGGACCCGGGTGGGCACAAGGTCAGCTTCTACATCCGCCCGCCGGGACCGAAAAACTACCTGCTGCCCCGGGGCAGTCGCAGCGACGGCGAGCTGCAGGCCGAGTATTGGTCCGACAGCGGCTACAACTACGCCCTGGTCAGCCCGGCCAACTCGCCGGCGGCGCAGCGGCTGCAGAATACCCGGGCGTTTTGAGTGGTCTGCAGGCCGAGGCAGCGGAGGTGAGCTTGCGGCCGTCGAGGGTCCTGCGTGTCGAGCGCGACCCCGGCCTATCGCAGCCTGCAGCAACGGCTACATCGACCGCGATCTCCCTTCAGAACCCCACGTCCAGCACCACATTGTCGGTATAGGTCCCCGCCGGCGGCGTGGTCTGGTCGGTGTAGATCTTGGCGTTGTAGTTGAACACCTGGCTACCGGTGCCCAGGCCGTTGCCCGGGTTGACCTCGGCGTCGGAGCTGGCCCGCCGCGCCGCGCCGACGCTGCCCCAGCGGGTGGTGCCGGCGCTCTTGAAGATGTCGTAGGCCAGGTAGTTGCCCGCCGAGACCATGCGCCGGCGCCCGCCGACGCTGACGGCCTGCTGGCCGTCGCCCAGGCCCACGGTGTAGGCGCTGCCCTTGGTGCAGGCGAGGCTGATGGTCTGCCCGCTGACGGTGGCGAAGGCGCTGATCACCGGCGCGCTGCCGAAGTTGATGTTGGGCGCGGTGATCAGGCAATCGTTGGTCACGGTCAGGTTGACCGTCAGGTTGGCGACGCCGCTGCCGATATCCCGCCCCAGGCAGGCCCCGAGCGCCCCGATCCCCGCGCAGTAGTTCCAGCTCCAGGCGATGTTCAGGGTTTCCGTATAGACACCGGCAGCCACATTGCTGCCAGTGATGCTGCTCAGATAGATCGGCACCGTCTTGGGCACCGTCGGGCTACCCACCAACCCCAGGGCGTCGGCGATGGAGTTGCGCGCGAAGTCGAACTGTACGCCGCGGGTGATGGGATAGTTAGTGCTGTTGTCGCCATAGATCGTGTAGCCGATGACATCCCCGGTAGGCCCCAGCAACCCGCTCTGCGAGGAGGTGATGGTGGCGTAGAAATGGTCGTTGTTGGCCATCAGGGTCACCAACGAACCGGTGCAGGACAGACCGGCGTTGGTGCTGGAGGACGGCTGCGAGGTGGTGCGCACCAGGATCGAACTGAGGGTGCCGAAGCTCGCCGGCGAGGTACTGACCACCGAACACAGGGCATGGGCCTGCCCCGGCAACAACAGCGCCAACAGCAGCCCCACTCCCCAGTAACGACGCAACCTGTCCATGTTCAGCGGCTCCCGATTCCGTTCATAAACCCTCACTGACACACCAGCGGCCCGATCAGCGGCACCTGTTCCTGCTCCGGCTCCAGGGCAAAGCTCACCTGGCAACTGCGGCCATCGGCCAGGCTGACCCGCAGGGTGTTGTTCGGCGCCAGGTTCTCCAGGTACACCAGGCCGTCCCAGCCCACCACGGCCTGGGCGCCGGTCTGCTCGTGGGTCACCAGGCTGCCCAGGGGCAGGTCCTGCTTCTGCGCATCCACCAGGACCACGCTGGCGGCGACGATCCGAGTCAGGGGGAACTCCACCAGATAGCCACTGCCACGGCGCACCGCGATCCGCTGCTCGACCTGCGGGCTCTGCACGTTGGCCGGCAAGTTCAACGGGTCGATCTCGTATTTGCCGCGGTAATAGGCGCTGCTCCAGGGCACCAGCAGATGGCCATTTTTGTCAGTGCGGCCCACCAGCTGGTTTTCATAGCGCACCGGAATGTCCCGGTAGCCGCTGGTACTGACCACCACGAAGGCATCATCGATACGGTTGGCGGCAAACACCTGGCGATCCATCCACACCAGCGAGCCGCTGGCATCGGCCCAGCGGGTTTCGGCTTCGCTGGAACCGTAGACCCCGGCCTGCATCTGCACCGACTGCAAGCGCCAGGTCAGGTCGGCCTGGCGATAGGTCGGCGCATCGCCCTGGGCATAACCGAGATTGAAGCCGACGCCGCCGTCGGTCGGCACCGCGCGGCTGTAGTTGACCCGCTGCTGGCTTTGCCCGTCCTTGTTGCGTTCGCTGCCGAGGCTCAGGCTGCCGTAGAGGTCGAAAGGAATCACCAGTTGGGCCTGGACCGCCCAGTTGCTGTCGCCGATCTCGCGGTTGGCCGAGAGGTAGAAACTGCTGCTGCGCCACAGCGGCTTGCTCCAGGTCAGGTTGAGCAGGCGGGTACGCGAATCGTCCGCCGCGCGCACATCGAAATAACCGACGCCAAGGCTGCCGTAGCGCTCGAGGTTGAGGCTCAGGGTCAGTTGCTCGCTGCGCTGGCTGAGGCTGGTGAAGGGGCTGTCCACCACCGTCAGGTCGGCATAGTCGTCCCGGCGCTGCATGCGCTGGTAGGACAGGCTGTAGCGCTGGCTGCTGTACTGATAACCGAGGCTGAGCTGCTGCCCGCCCCGGCCGTCGAAACGGCTCTGGCTGACCGCGCTGTTGAGCACCCCGAAGTTGCCCAGCCGCAGATTGCCGCCCAGGCCGCCGAGGGTCAGGGACTGCGCGGCCTCAGCGTGGCCTTCCAGGGTCAGGCTGTCGCTCAGCCCGTAACGCAGGCTGCCGGAGGTGACGCCGGGGCCGTAGCTGAAATCCTCCTGCGTGTAGTCCCGGCGCAGGGTCCCGGCCGCCACCGAGAAGTCGCTCAGGCCCTTTTGCAGCAGGCTGCTGGTGACATAGAACGGCACGGTGGTGGAGACCTGGCGCCCCAGGGCATCGGTGGTCACCACCACCGCTTCGCCGGCGCCGTTGATGAACGGAATATTGGTCAGGGTGTAGGGGCCTGGCTTCAGCTCGGTGCTGCTGGACTTGTAGCCGTTGATGAACAGGTCCACCGACGACGGCACCGCCGCCTCCCCGGCGAACTGCGGCAAGGGATAGGTCACCAGGTCCGGGCGCACGGCGAAGTCCCGGGACAGCTGCACGCCGCCCAGGCGCACCGAGTTGCTCCAGGGCAAGGCGCCGCTGACCAGGTCGCCGGCCTCGTAGGTCAGCAGGCGCTCGTCGTCGGAATAGCGCCAAGTAGTGTCGTAGCGCCGGTAGCCGTTGTTCAGCGTGCCGTCGCCCAGGCCGGAAAAGGCGTGCCGGTACTGGCCGGTGTTAGACAAGGTGCCCCAGCTGTCGAACAGCCGCACTTCGTTCCAGGCGGCGAGGTAAGTGCCGGCATCGTCGGTGTCGTTGAGGTACAGATCGTAATTGAGCAAGGCGCCGAAACTGCTCAGCGCCGGGGTTCGCGGATAGGCCTGGCGACTGCCCACCCGCTGCTCCGGCAGCCACTCCGGCGGCACGTCCAGCAACAGGCGCTGGCCCTGGCTGTCATAGTCGCTGTGCAGCCCAGGCAGGCTGTCGAGGGCGACCTGGGTGTCGAGCCCCGCGGGCAGTTGCATGCCGGTGTCCTGCAGAGCCTGCAGCGGCACGAACAGGCGCCCGGCGCGTTGCTCGACGGCGATCACCCGCCCGGTATTCATCTGATTGACCACCAGTTCCAGGAACAGCTGCGCATCGCTGATCGCTTCCATGCCGCTGGGGGGCGGCGGCAGTTCTCCGGCCAGGCTGCCGGACACCAGCATCCAGCCCCACAGCCCGCTCACCATCCACCCCGGACGCCAGAGACGACGAACCGCGCCGAGGCTCATTACGGCGTTACGTCCATCGATGGACCTCTTTCTTCCATGGCCAGCAGCTGCTCCCCCCGGTACCGGTCAGCCTGAATCGCGGAGCGACGGGCCACCCCGGCACCCCGCCTGCCCGCCGTGGCGGACCGCTTCAGCGGGCCGGCGCAACGTTCTGCACCTGCGGCGCACCATTGACCCGCACCTGCAACGCCGCGTCCGCCGCCGGCGCAGCGGGCAACGGCCAGCGCATGATCGCCCCCGGCAGCACATAGCCCAGCAGCCCTTCCACCAGCGGCCGGGTCTGCCCCGCCTGCTTGAACCCCACGTCGGTCAGCCGCGCATGCACCGCGCCCTGGTTGCGCACCTCGACATAATTGCGCCCGTCCACCGCCACCTTGCGCCAGCTCAGCTCGGGCACGCCGGCGCTTTTCGGGTCACGCTGGCGGGTGCTGTCTTCCTTGCTCCAGAGCCCGGCACCGTAGGCGAACAGCGGCACCGAATAGCGCATCTGGAAACGGATGGCGGCCGCCGTCTTGCCGCCGGCTTCGACGGTGGGCGGTTGGGGCGAAGGGATTTCATCGATGATGATCCGGTAGGCCAGCTCCTGGCCGGGCGGTATGTCGCGGGTGCGGGTCAGGCGCACCAGTTGCCTCTGCCCGGGGGCGATCTTCGCCACCGGCGGGCTGCCGATCACATCCCGCTGGTTCTGGTACTGGTCCTCGAAGCCGCTCTGGCTCCAGGCGAACACCCGGACCTGCAGGTTCGCGGTTTCCGTGCCACGGTTCTCCAGCCACAACGCACTGGCCTGCTGGTCGGCCTCCAGCACCGGGTCGATCGGCCAGATCAGCACCGAACTGGCAGCGCCGGCCTTGACCGTCCCCAGCAACGCCATGGCCAGCACGGCACAACGAACGGCCGCCCAACTCCGGGAAGTCGAATACATACCGCTGCTCCTTATGGTCTTGCCCATCACCACGACAGCTGCACCTGCAACACGTCGCTGTATGTCCCCCCAGGCTGGTTGCCCGGCAATTGCACCTGGCCGTAGATCGGCAGGCTGATGTTATTGGCGTCGCTATAAGACACCGCCACGGTCTGGCTGATGCCCAGGCTCTGGCTGAACCCCGCGTCGCGAAACAGCTGGTACGCCACCTGCGCGCTGCCGCCATTGAGCTGCATATGCCGTCCGCTGCTGTTGTACTGGCCGCCGTCGACGCTCATGTTCAGGGTCACCCCCGGCGTGCATTGCAGCTGTACGCCACTCGTCAGGGCGACCTGCAGCGTGCTGGTGGACAGCGCCGACTGGCTGCCGAAGTTCAGGTTGCCGTAATTGCTCACCCCGCCCACCACCAGGCACCCGGCGACCACTGTGGCGCTGACCTGGAAGCTCTGGCTGGTGACGGCCGCCAGGGGCAGCGGCAGGCTGCCCGCCCCCAGCAGCACCAGCGCCGCGCAAGCGTGACGGGCCATGGCCTTTAGAAGGTCAGTTCGACGGCGACGGTATCGGTGTAGGTGCCCGCCGGCAGGCCGGCCTTGCCGACCGCCTTGCCGTAGATGTTCACGGTCTGCGCCACCCCGGTGCTGGTGGCCAGGTTGATGACATCGTCGATTGCCAGAAGCTGCGAATGGCCGGCATCGGTGTACAGGTCATAAGGCACGAAATGGCCGCTGCCGTCGGCCAGGGCCCGGCTGCCGCCGGCGGACTGGCCGTCATGGGTGCCCGCGCGGACTTTCACCACCGGGCTGGTGCCGCTGGAACAGAGGATCGACAAGGCCCCGCCGCCACCGCCGAGCACTTGGGCCGTGGCCTGGGTGAACAGGCTGTCGGTGGTGCCGAAGTTCAGGGCACCGAAGTTCAGGCCGCTGCTGCCGCTCGCCCCGTTGACCTGGCAACTGCTGGTGAGAATCAGGCTGGCCGTGATCTGGCCGGTGACTGTGGTGGCGGCCTGAGCGCTGGAGAACAGCGCCAGGCCCAGCAGTGACAGGGCGATCCGGGATACAAGCATGTGCATGACATTCGTCCTCTGTGGTTTACCAATCCAGCGTGACCGTCAGGGTGTCGGTGTAGACCCCCGCCGGTAGCGCCCTGGTGTTCGCGACCACCGAGCCAAACACCGGGATCGGTACCTGGGCTCCACTGGTAACGGCGAAATTGTGCTGCTGGCCGATGCTGTAGCTGTCGCTGCGGGAGGCATCGAGGAACAGCCGATAAGGAATGGTCCGGCTGCCATTGCTCAGGCGGCGGGTGTTGCCGTCGCCATTGAGGCCACCGTTGATGGTCACGGTGAAACCGGTCACCGAAGGGTTGCAGGCCACCCCCAGCCGACCGCCGCCACTGCCGCTGATGCTGGCGCTCAGTGGGGCGTTCCAGGTCGGGCCGTGCTGGCCGAAATCCAGCAGGCCGAAATTGCCCAGCGAGCTCTCGGGTACGTTGCTCCCTCCATGGGTCACTTCGCAGCTGGCGCTGATGACCAGCCGCGCCTGGATCTGCCCGCTGATCGCCGCTTGCGCGCCCTCAGCCAGCAGAAGCAACGAACCCAGGGCCGCCAGCGCCCGGTTTCCGATCCTCATCGCTGCCCTCCTCGATCCATCGGGTCCTCACTCTGGCCGCTCGTGGTGAATGGCCTCCTTGTACTCATTCGCGCACAGCCATTACCAGGTGACCGTCACCTTCAGCAGATCGGAATAACCACTGACCCGCGGGATCTCGGCCAGTGGCTCGATCCGCCCGTACAACGGCAGGTCCACCGAGCCCGAGTCCGGCACCCGGCCGCTCACCGGCACATTCACCGGCAGCGGAATGCGCCGGGCCGCGTCCCGATACAGGCGATACGGAATGGGTTTACTGTGTTCGGCGCTGCCGGCCAGATAGCGCACTTCGCCGACGCCGCCGTGCAGCCCGCCGTCGACGCGCAGTTGATAAGGGGTATCCGGGTTGCATTCGAGCCTGGGCAGGCGGCTGTCAAGCAGCGCCGCGCCGAGGGGACCGGCAGGATTATCCAGACGCGGGCCGCTACCGAAATCCAGCACACCCAGTTGTTCGATGCTGGCGTCGCGCT
The DNA here is from genome assembly GCF_050280705.1 of Pseudomonas sp. NPDC089530. NCBI lineage: Bacteria > Pseudomonadati > Pseudomonadota > Gammaproteobacteria > Pseudomonadales > Pseudomonadaceae > Pseudomonas > Pseudomonas sp. NPDC089530. The sequence goes on from NZ_JBNNVU010000009.1 coordinate 12,223, forward strand.
GTGCTCCGACCAACTGACAGCCACGCAGCACGTTGACCCGGACCTCCACCTGGAGCTCCGCGGCCCATGCGCTCACACCAAGCAGCATGCTCACGACTGCGAAAACCCGCTTGCCATTCAACGCCTCAATCCTTTTGAGGAACGATAGGTACAGCTCAGGTTAGCCAGCACCGGGGAAATCGCCAGCAGCGCTGGCAAATTGCCTCACCCTGAAACCACCACCCTGCCGTACGCCGCGCCTGCGTCCCGGGTAAAAACGCCATGCAGCCGAGCCTTGATAGAACCGGCCAGCGCCGTCAGACAGCGCTGGATGCCAGGCCGGGGATTGGTTAAATTACCGCGCCGGTTCCAGGGGGGAGCGGGCCTGGAACCATCGGGGTGACACCATTGGCCGCTTTACCGCCAAACCGTTCGCTACGTCCATCGCGCTGGCCAAGGCTGCGCGCCTGGTTCGCCAGAGCCTTCGCCCGGCCCGTCGCCAGCACCCGCCACGGCCAAGCGATTCATGAGTACTTCCGGCACAAGGCCCATGACCAGGGTTACACCCTGAGCCATAGCCAGCAGCGGGTGATCGACTGCATGGTCCAGCAGGCCAACGCCCTGCTCCAGGGAGACGCCAGCCGCAGCCTGTACCTCTACGGTGCAGTGGGACGGGGCAAAAGCTGGCTGCTGGACGGCTTTTTCCGGGCCATTCCCCTGGCCGAAAAACAGCGCCTGCACTTCCACGACTTCTTTGCCCAGCTGCACCAGGGCATGTTCCGCCACCGCGAACAGCCCGACGCCCTGGAAGCCACCCTCGACGAGTTGCTCAGCCGCTGCCGCGTGCTGTGTTTCGACGAGTTCCACGTCCACGACATCGGCGACGCGATGTTGATCACGCGGCTGTTCCAGGCCCTGTTCCAGCGCGGCATCCTGCTGCTGGTGACCTCCAACTACCCGCCCCAGGGCCTGTTGCCCAACCCGCTCTATCACGCGCGCTTCAAGCCGGTGATCGACCTGATCGGCAGCCGGATGCTGGTGATGGAGGTCGGCGGCCCCCACGATTACCGCAGCCAGCCGCGCAGCCATTCGCAACAGCTGTTCACCCAGGGTCGTTACCTCTGGCCCGGCAGCGAGCAGCAGCGCCGGCACTGGCGCCTGCCCCAGCGCAACGCCCCGACCGCGCCGCTGATGGTCGGCGCGCGCCAGCTCCAGGCCCAGCTGTGCGAGCAGCGCACCGTGGGCTTTGCCTTCGGCGACCTGTGCGAACAACCCACCGCGGTCATGGACTACCTGGAACTGAGCCGGCGTTTCGACCATTGGGTCATCGACGAACTGCCGCCACTGGGCGACTGCCCGATCGCCGTGCAGCAGCGCTTCATCCATCTGATCGACGTGCTCTACGACCAGGACAAACACCTCACCCTGATCGGCGAACAGCCCCTGCGCGAGAGCCTGGGCGGCAACGCCATCGACCTGGCGCGCACCCGCAGCCGCCTGGGCCAGTTGCAGGAAATTGCCGCGGATACGCCGCCAGCCTGAACCCGCGGTCGCCAGCCGCCGCCTCGTGCCGCTATCATGGCGCGCATTTCCAGGGCCCTGGGCCCTCCTCCTGTCCGAGTGTCGAATCTGTTCATGGATACCCTTGCCCAACTGCGGGCCGGCCAACTGGCCGGGCTCAAGCGTCTGGACCTGTCTTGCGGGCTGACGGAATTTCCCCGGGAAATCTTCGACCTGGCGGACTCGCTGGAAATCCTCAACCTCAGCGGCAATGCCCTGAGCAGCCTGCCGGACGACCTGCACCGCCTGACCCGGCTGCGGGTGCTGTTCTGCTCCGACAACCGCTTCACGGAATTGCCCGCCTGTGTCGGCCAGTGCCCCCAACTGAGCATGATCGGCTTCAAGGCCAACCGTATCGTCAAGGTGCCCGCCGCCGCCCTGCCGCCGCTGCTGCGCTGGCTGATCCTCACCGACAACTGCATCGAAGAACTGCCGGACGAGCTGGGCCAGCGCCCGCACCTGCAAAAGCTGATGCTCGCCGGCAACCGCCTGACCCGGCTGCCCCCAAGCCTTGGCCAGTGCCATCGGCTGGAGCTGATCCGCATCGCCGCCAACCTGCTCACCGAACTGCCGCCCTTCCTGCTGGACCTGCCGCGCCTGACCTGGCTGGCCTATGCCGGCAACCCCCTGGAATCCGAGGCCGACGCCGCGGCGCTGGAGTCGGTGGCGAACATTCCCTGGGCCGAGCTGCAGCTGCAGCAGCGCCTGGGCGAAGGTGCTTCCGGAGTGATTCACCAGGCCCTGTGGCAGCGGCCCGGGCAAACACCCGTCGCGGTGGCGGTCAAGCTGTACAAGGGCGACATGACCAGCGACGGCTCGCCGCTGCATGAAATGAACGCCTGCATCAGCGCCGGCCGGCACCCGAACCTGATCCGGGTCGAAGGCCGGATCAGCGGGCATCCCGAGGCGCAGAACGGCCTGGTGATGCAGTTGATCGAGCCGAGCTACCGCAACCTGGCGGCCCTGCCGAGCCTGGCGTCCTGCACCCGGGATGTTTACGAGGACAGCACCCGTTTCAGTGCCGACGCGGCCTTGCGCCTGGCCCGTGGCATCGCCTCGGTCGGCGCGCACCTGCACCACCAGGGCATCACCCACGGCGACCTGTATGGCCATAACATCCTGTGGAACCCGGAGGGCGATTGCCTGCTGGGGGATTTTGGCGCGGCGTCCTTCCATGCCCTCGCCGACACCGAGGAAACCCGGGCGCTGCAACGCATCGAAGTGCGGGCCTTCGGCATTCTGCTGGAAGAGTTGCTGGAGCGGATCGAGACGGGCTTGAACCCAGGGCGGCGCGAACGCCTGGGGGCACTGGTCGGCGACTGCTGTCAGCCCCAGGTGCTGGCGCGACCGGGGTTTGCCGAAGTGCTAGAGGTATTGCAGGGGCTTTGAAGAAGAACATCGCGAGCCAGCTCGCTCCTGCGGGAGCTCACTGGCTTGCGAAAGATCGCTCGGGTCACGCGATCCTCAGGCTAGGGCTCAGCCCGCCAGGCCGACGAACATGTCCTGCACATCGTCATGGTTGTCCAGGCCTTCGAGGAAGGCTTCGACTTCCGCCATCTGCTCATCGGACAGGCCAGTGACCGGGTTCTTCGGCTGGTAGCCGAGCTTGGCCGACAGCACGGTGAAGCCGTGCTCGGGCAGGGCTTTCTGCACGGCATCGAGGTCGGCGGGCTCGGTCAGGAACAGGGTCGAACCCTCTTCTTCCCCCGGCTCGAAATCCTGGGCGCCGGCTTCGATGGCCGCCAGTTCCGGATCGGCGTCCGGGCTGTCCGGCGAAGCTTCGATCATGCCGACATGGTTGAAGTCCCAGGACACCGAACCCGACGCGCCCAGTTGGCCCTTGCGGAAGGCCACGCGGATTTCCGCGACGGTGCGGTTGATGTTGTCGGTCAGGCACTCGATGATCAGCGGCACCTGGTGCGGGGCGAAACCTTCGTAGGTCACGCGGTGGTACTGCACGGTCTCGCCGAGCTGGCCGGAACCTTTCTTGATCGCGCGCTCCAGGGTCTCGCGGGGCATCGAAGCCTTCTTCGCCTGTTCCACGACCAGGCGCAGGTGCGCATTGGTGGCGACGTCTGCGCCGTTGCGGGCAGCAATGGTGATCTCCTTGACCAGCTTGCCGAAGATCTTGCCCTTGGCGTTGGCTGCCGCTTCTTTGTGTTTAACCTTCCACTGTGCGCCCATTACTCACTCTCTTTGATCTGTGGCGTCGAGTTGGATGTGGCCGACGCGATGGGCAAGTTTATACGGCCTGAAGCCACCAATCGACCAAAAAGTCAGATCCGCGACCACCTGCCTCGCCCCTCAGCCCTTGTCGGCCTTGCCCGCCGCCGCGGCCAGGCGGGCCAGGCGCACGTCCAGGTGCCGCGGCCGACACCCGCGATCCTCGGCCCGCTCCTTGCGGCGAATGGCATTGCGCACCAGCAACGACCCCAGGTAGCGCAGCGGTTCCGGCGGAAAGTACCCCAGGGGGCCGTTGACCAGCGGCGAACGGGTCCAGGGATTGTCCAGGCCCAGCACCAGCGACGCGAGGATCTGCCCGCCCATGTGGCAGGGGCCGACGCCGCTGCCGGAGTAACCGAAACCGTAGAACACATTGCCGCTGGCGCTCATCCGGCCGAAGAACGGCAGGCCGGTGACCGAACGGTCGGACGGCCCGTTCCAGGTCGCCGCCACCGGCACCTCGGCGAAGGCTGGAAAGAACTCCCCCAGGCTGCGGCGCAGCAGGCCGGCATAGGGCGACGGCTGGTCGAACACCGGCAGCATGCGCCCGCCATAGGCGAAGGTGTTGCCACCCTTGCCGAGCATGATCCGGCCGTCCGGGGTGTTGCGGTAGTAATGCACGAAGATCCGCGAATCGAGCACGGTGACGCCGCTGGTCAGGCCGATCGACTTGAGCAGCTCGGGGCGCGGTTCGGTGATCAGCATGTCGCTGGAAACGATCGCCACGCTGCGCTCGAAACGCGGAAAGGCCCGGGCCATCCAGGCGTTCATCGCCAGCACCAGCTGCCGCGCCCGGACCCGCCCGCCCGGGGTGTGGACCGACACCGGTACGCCCTCCTCCATTGCGCTCATCGCGGTGTTCTCGAACATGCGTATCCCCAATTGCAGGGCCACGCGGCGCAGGCCACGCACCAGCTTGCCCGGCTGCACGCTGGCGGCCGCCGGCGAAAACCAGCCGTCCAGGTGCCGGGTGGAACCGGCCAGGCGTTGCACATCCACCAGCGGGCGCTTCTCGAAGGAATGGATGCCCTGGCGCTCCAGCGCGGCGATCACCCCATCGGTAGCGCCGCACTGGGCCGGGTTGGTGGCGGTGTAGAGCGTGCCGTCGGGACGGTACTCGGCGTCGATCCCGTAGCGTTCACAGAAGGTGCCGATGGCCCGGATGCTCTGCTCGGACTCCTTGACCAGACGCACCGCCTCCTCGACGCCGAACAGCCGTTCGAGGGTGAAGTACTTGGCCGACCAGGACAGCGCGCAACCGCCGTTGCGCCCGCTGGCGCCGGCCCCGCAGATGTCCGCCTCGATCAGTACCACGTCCAGTCGCGGGTCCTGTTCCTTGAGTTGAATCGCGGTCCACAGCCCGGTGTAGCCGCCGCCGACGATGCACACGTCGGCGCTGGTATCGCCTTGCAGCGGCGGGCAATCCGCGGCGCGTTCGCTGTTCAGCGCCTGTTCCAGCCAGAAGGGTCTCATGGGGATTTCTCGTTCGGGGCGCCCGGTTCCGGCCCGCCGTCGGCAAAACGACAGCGGGCTGGCGGGCGCGATGGCTAAAGACGGGCTCAGCCGCGCAGCGGCTTGACGCGCATGGGCCGGTTGGGGACGAAGGCACAGCAGGCTTCAAGGCCGGCCGGGCGGCTGTTCCAGTGCGGGATCAGCACCAGTGCCGAGAACAGCGCACAACTGGCGAAGACCAGGAATACGGTGACGGTGTCGAAGTAACCCGGCAGCAGGCCACCGAGAATCGCCCCCACCGAGCCGCAGCCATTGACGAAACCGGCGGCGGTGGCGCCGGCCTTGGCGGTGCCGAAGTCGATGGCCGCCGCGCCGCTGATCATCGAGTCCGGCCCGTACAGGGTCAGGCCCATGACAAACAGCAACGCCACCACCAGCCACACGCTGCCGGTGTGCAGCGCGCCCATGAACAGCGCCAGGGCCACGGTCAGCGCCAGCAGGCTGAGCACGCAGGCCGGCATGCGCCGCGCGCCGAACAGCTTGTCCGACGCCAGGCCGATCATGATCGGCCCCAGCAGCCCGGCCAGCTCGAAGGCGGTGGGCACGATGGCCGCGCCGACCTTGCCCACCGAGGGCATCTGTTCATAGACGATCACCGGGCCCCAGAGCAGGATCGCGTAACGCGCCGGCTTCAACAGGAAGTAGGCGAAACCCAGGGTCAGCACCGTGCGGTTGCGCAAAATCTCCCGCAACGGTTCCCAGACGCTGAACCGACCCTGCGCCGCCGCTTGTTCGGCACTCGGTTCAGGTTCCGGGTCCACCGCCGGCAGGCCCACGTCCTGCGGTTTGTTGCGCTGGAAGATAAAGAACAGCAGCGCCACCAGGCCGACCACCACGGCGCTGGAAACAAAGGCCGCGTGCCAGCTGCCGATCGCCGTGTAGGCCCACCAGCCGGCGAAGGGCGAGGCCACCAGGCCGCCGAAGGCATAGCAGGAACTCCACAGCCCCAGCACCCGGCCGCGCTGCTCCGCCGGGAAGAAACTGCCGATGTTCTTGCACAGTCCCGACCAGCCGGTGGACTGCGCCAGCCCCTGGACCAGCATGCAGGTGGCGAAGATCGGCAGCGTGGCGAAGCTGCCCATGACCAGCGCCGCTGCGGCGGAGATCAGCAGGCCGCCGAGGACCACCACCCGCGGGCCGAAGCGGTCGGCGAGCATGCCCCAGGTGAACTGGCCGACCGCGTAGGCCGCCAGATAGATGGCGTCGAGGTTGGCCATGGCCATCTTGTCCAGATGGAAACCGGGATCGTCGGCGATCCCCAGTTTGGCCACGGAAAAGGCTTTGCGAGTGAAGTAGAAAGCGGCGTAGGCGAGCCAGGTGACGACGAAAATCTGCACGCGCCAACGTTTGATGGTGCCGATCTGCTTGTTCATTGTGGTTCTGACCTCAGGGTGTGAGTGTGCCGGCAGAATTGGGGGGAAAACGCCTGTGTTTTTTATTGTTGAGCACTGCAGTGCCGCCCTTTTTCAGGGGGCGATACTGGTCAGATGAGTCCTGTGGCTTCCCTGTTCGCGGGAGTCGCTGCGCACGCACAAGCTCAGGGCCGGCTGGCGGTCGAACGACCTGTCAGCGGCTTGCGGCGATGGAAACAATTACGGATTAATAAGTAAAATCGATTTATCGTATTTCAAATATAAGCTCAGCTTTCCAGAGGTCCGGCGATGTCGGTTTCCCACGCTCAGCTCAAGGCCTTCCATGCCGTGGCCCAGCACGGCAGCTTTACCCGTGCCGCCGAACGGCTGTACCTCACCCAGCCGGCGATCTCCGACCAGGTGCGCAAACTCGAAGAACGCTTCGGCGTGCAGCTGTTCCATCGCAACAAACGCTCGGTGCGCCTGACCGACCTGGGCGAACGCCTGCTGGCCATCACCCAGCGCCTGTTCGTCGTCGAAGCCGAGGCCCAGGAACTGCTGCAGGCCTCCCAGGCCCTGCAGACCGGCAGCCTGGTCCTCGCCGTGGACGCGCCGGTGCATGTGCTGCCGCAGATCGCCCGCTTCTGCGAGCGCTACCCGGGCATCAGCGTGAAGATCGAAACCGGCAACACCGACGAGTCGCTGCTGCGCCTGTTCAATTACCAGGCCGACCTGGCCCTGCTCGGGCGCGATGTCAGCGACGAACGCCTGCTCTGTGTGCCCCTGCGCAACGATCCGATGGTGGCGTTCGTTTCGCGCCACCACCCCTGGGCGGGTCGCGAGTCGATCTGCCTTGAGGACCTGGACGACACGCCGCTGGTGCTGCGCGAAGTCGGCTCGGTGACCCGGCAGACCCTGGAGGAAGAAATGGCCCGGGCCGGCTTGCGCATCCGCCCGGCGATCCAGGTCGAGGGGCGCGAAGCCGCCCGCGAAGCGGTGGTGGTGGGGATCGGTGTGGGGGTGGTGTCCGCCGCCGAGTTCGGCGCCGACTCGCGGGTCTGCGCCCTGCCGATCCTCGACTGCGAACGGCGCCTGACGGAAACCCTGGTCTGCCTGCGCGAACAGAGTTCGCGGCGGGTGGTGGCGACCTTTCTCGATATGGTCCGCCAGAGCCTGGGTGAACCTCGCTAGGGCCCGCACAGGCGCCATGACAAATCGATCAAGCGCCTGGAGCCAACCCCAGGAACGCCTGGATCAGGCGCAACTCCCGACGCCGCTCCAGGCAGCCGATCATGTGCTGGTTCAGCAACCCCTCGCCGATGATCGGCACCGCCCGCACCCGCGGGTCGGGGCTGAGTTCCAGCGACGACACCACGCCCACCCCCAGTTGCGCCGCCACCGCCTCGGTCACTGCTTCGCGGCTGTCCAGCTCCAACAGCACCTTGGGGTTGACCCCGGCCTGGGTGCAGGCCTGATCGAAGGTGCGGCGGGTGATCGAACTCGGCTCGCGCAGGACCATGATCACCTGGTCCAGGCGCTCCAGCCTGACCCCTTCGGGCTCGGCCAGCCACGGATGGCCCTCCGGCACCAGGGCGCAGATCCGCGACTCGCCGAGGCTCTGCAGGTGCAGGCCCTTGCGCGGTTCAACCTCGGTCAGCACCGCCACGTCGGCATGCTCCGACAGCAACGCCGCCAGGGTTTCCTGGGCGTTGCCCAGGCGCAGGTTGACGGTAATCCCCGGGTACCGCGCGCGTAGGCTGGCCAGCATCGGCATGACCCGGTGCGGCCCGTCCGCCGCCACTTCCAGGCGCCCGGTGAGCAACTGCCGGTTGGCCTCGAGCATGGCCTGGGCCTCTTCGGCCAGGCCGAACATGGCGCGGGTGATCGCCGCCAGCTTGGTGCCCTCTGCCGTCAGTTCGACCCGGCGCGCGGTGCGTCGCAGCAGGGTGATCTGGTAATGCTCCTCCAGGGCCTTGATATGCCCGGTGACCGCCGGCTGGCTGATGAACAGCCGCGCGGCAGCCCGGGTGAAGCTGCCTTCGCGGGCCACGGCATCGAATGCGCGGAGTTGGAACAGGTTCATATCTATCGGCCTCACTTATGACTGGCATAACAACAAACAATTTGATTGATAACAGGCCAAACTGCAATTTAGGCCCCGTAGTTTTCACCCACAGCGCATCCCGTAACGCTTTCGCGAGGACACCTGAATGAGTACTGCCGCGCCTCTCCTGCTCACTCCCGGCCCCCTGACCACCTCGGCCCGCACCCGCCAGGCGATGCTGGTGGACTGGGGCTCATGGGATGACCGCTTCAACCGGCTGACCGCCAGCCTCTGCGAACAACTGCTGGCCATCGTCAACGGCGCCGCCAGCCACCACTGCGTGCCCCTGCAAGGCAGCGGCACCTTCGCCGTGGAAGCCGCCATCGGCACCCTGGTGCCCCGCGACGGCAAGGTCCTGGTGCTGATCAACGGCGCCTACGGCAAGCGCCTGGCGAAGATCTGCGAAGTCCTGGGCCGCGCCTTCAGCACCTTCGAAACCGCCGAAGACGAGCCGACCACCGCGGCCGACGTCGAGCGCCTGCTGCAAGCCGATGCCGCCATCACCCACGTGGCGCTGATCCACTGCGAAACCAGCACCGGGATCCTCAACCCGCTGCCGGAGATCGCCCAGGTGGTTGCCAACCATGGCAAACGCCTGATCGTCGATGCCATGAGTTCCTTCGGCGCGTTGCCGATCGATGCCCGGGAAGTGCCGTTCGATGCGCTGATCGCGGCCTCCGGCAAATGCCTGGAAGGCGTGCCCGGCATGGGCTTCGTCTTCGCCCGCAAGGAAGCCCTGGCCGCTGCGGCCGGCAACGCCCATTCGCTGGCCATGGACCTGCACGACCAGCACGCCTATATGGCCAAGACCGGGCAATGGCGCTTCACCCCGCCGACCCACGTGGTCGCGGCCCTGCACGAAGCCCTGCTGCAATACAACGAGGAAGGCGGCCTGCCGGCGCGCCACCGGCGCTATGCCGACAACTGCCGGGCCTTGCTCGACGGCATGACGCAACTGGGCCTGCGCAGCTTCCTGCCGGCGGCGATCCAGGCGCCGATCATCGTCACCTTCCACGCCCCGAACGATCCGCGCTACCAGTTCAAGGACTTCTACGAACGGGTCAAGGCCAAGGGCTTCATCCTCTACCCCGGCAAGCTGACCCAGGTCGAGACCTTCCGCGTCGGCTGCATCGGCCACGTCGACCAGGGCGGCATGCGCACCGCGGTCGAGGCCATCGCCGAAGTGCTGCGGGAAATGGAAGTGCTGGATATCTGAGCGCAGCACCGCCGCCCCCTGTAGGAGCGAGCTTGCTCGCGACACAGACGACGCGGCCCCCACTTTTTTCGCGAGCAAGCTCGCTCCTACACAGGTTTTCGAGACATGAACTACAACAACCCTTCTCAGCTGCAAGCCGCCATCCTCGACTGGGCCGGTACCGTGGTCGATTTCGGCTCCTTTGCCCCGACCCAGATCTTCGTCGAAGCCTTCGCCGAGTTCGACGTCCAGGTGTCCATCGAAGAGGCCCGCGGCCCGATGGGCATGGGCAAGTGGGACCACATCCGCACCCTGTGCGACCTGCCGGAAGTCGCCGAGCGCTATCGCCAGGTGTTCGGCCGCACCCCGACCGACGCTGACGTCACCGCCATCTACCAGCGCTTCATGCCGCTGCAGATCGAAAAGATCGCCGAACATTCGGCGCTGATTCCCGGTGCCCTGGAGACCATCGCCGAGCTGCGCCGGCAAGGCCTCAGGATCGGTTCCTGCTCCGGCTATCCGAAGCAGGTCATGGACAAGGTGGTGGAGCTGGCCGCGACCAACGGCTACGTCGCCGACCATGTGGTGGCCACCGACGAAGTGCCCAACGGCCGCCCCTGGCCGGCCCAGGCCCTGGCCAACGTGATCGCCCTGGGGATCGACGATGTCGCCGCCTGCGTGAAGATCGACGACACCGTGCCGGGCATTCTCGAAGGCCGCCGCGCCGGCATGTGGACCGTGGCCCTGATCTGCTCCGGCAATGCCCTGGGCCTGAGCTACGAAGGCTACCGCGCCCTGGGCAGCGACACCCTGGCCGGCGAGCGCCAGCGCATCCACAAACTGTTCGCCGGTTCGCGCCCGCACTACATGATCGACACCATCGCCGACCTGCCGCCAGTGATCGCCGATATCAACCGGCGCCTGGCCAAGGGCGAGATGCCGCAAAGCAGTTGATCGACTCCCCCACCACAAAGAAAAACGGCAGCCTCGTTCCAAGGCTGCCGTTTTTTTACCGACCCCGGGCGAAACGGCGCATTTGCCCCGGGCAGAGCCTCGCAAACAGGATTACAGTTACAGCACTCCGTCGCTCAAGAGCGGAGGCTACAGACCTGATGAACGAGGAAGGCTCTATGCCCTGGAAGAACTCCGACAACCGTTACAGCACGGTGTCGATTGCATTGCATTGGTTGATGCTGGTGTTGCTGATCGCGGTATACGCCTGTATCGAATTACGGGGCATTTTTCCCAAGGGCAGCGGCGGCCGGACGCTGATCAAGGAAGCGCACTTCATGCTCGGCCTAACGGTGTTCGTGCTGGTCTGGCTACGCCTGTTCGCCCGTAGCCTGGGGGTGGCGCCAAAAATCCTGCCGACGCCGCCGACCTGGCAGACGGTCTTGTCCACGCTGATGCACTGGGCCCTGTACCTGTTCATGATCGTCATGCCGATCCTCGGCTGGCTGGTCACCAGCGCCGAAGGCCATCAGGTGATGTTCTACGGCATCGACCTGCCGCTGCTGGTGGCGGAAAACAAACCCCTGGCCAAGCAGGTCGAAGGCTGGCACGTGCTGCTGGGCACCGTCGGCTACTGGCTGATCGGGCTGCACGCGGTGGCCGGGCTTTATCACCACTACTTCTTGCGCGACAACACCCTGCAACGCATGCTGCCCAAGCGCGGCTAAGGCTTTGCCTGCGCGGTAAAACCCCGGCGGCCCTGCAAGCCGCCGGTGTGCACGAAGATCAGCCGGCAGCCGGCGGCAAAACGCCCGGCTTCCACCTGCTGCTTCAAGGCCAGCAAGGCCTTGCCGGTGTACAGCGGCTCCAGGGGGATGCCGCTGTGCCCTTCGGTCTCTTCGATAAACGCCCGTAACAACGGATCGACTTTGGCGAATCCGCTGCGGCTGCTGTCGAGCAGTTCATAACGCGCAGCCTGCAGCCCCGACTCCTGCACAATCGCCGCCACCTGCTGGGCGACGCCATGATCGTCCGGGACCGCCAGGGCGCCATACACCGGATGGGCGCCGGCTTCCCCCAACACCAATCCGGCCAGGGTGGTGCCGGTACCGGCGGCCAGCCACCAGCCGTGGTAGTCGTCCCAGCCCAATGCCTGCAACTGGCTGCGCACCTGGCCCACCAACGGCAGGCAGCCCGACGCCCCGAGCAAGCCGCCACCGCCCTCCGCCACCGGCAACAGCTCGGGGTACTGCGCCTGCCAGGGCTGCCAGAAACCCGGCTCATTCCGCGCCCGGTAGCCGGCGTAACCGAGCCAGTGCAGTTGCATGCCGAAGTCTTGCAAGTCGAGCACGGTGGGTGTGTCCTGCGGGTGGCCGCGCAGCAGCCCCACGGTGGCAAAGCCAAAGCGTTTGCCAGCAGCCGCCAGCGCATGCAGGTGATTGGAATGGGCGCCGCCCAGGCTGATGAGGCCCCCGGCCCCGGTTTCACAAGCCCGCGCCAGGTGCGGGGCGAGCTTGAACCACTTGTTGCCGGAGATCAGCGGGTCGATCAGGTCCAGGCGCAGCACCGCCACCTCGACCCCGGCGCGGGACAGCCAGTCGAGGGCCAGGGGTTGCAGGGGCGCGTTCGGCAGGCTGGGGAAAGGTGCGAGGCTCATGAAGCAAGACGGTGATGCATGGCGGGCGGGTTCTGGATGGCGAAGGCGGGAAGTCTACCAGCCTGGAGGGCCCTATCGCGGGCAAGCCTCGCTCCTACAGACGAAGACCATGGGGCTTTTTGAAGAAGCGAGGCTTGCCCGCGATGGCATCGGAACAGTCACAAAAAAGCCACCGGGACTCTGCGCAGAGTCCCGGTGGCTGTCGTTACCGGCGAATCAGAGTTCGGCGGCCAGACGCGAGCCCTGGTTGATCGCGCGCTTGGCGTCCAGCTCGGCGGCCACGTCGGCACCGCCGATCAGGTGCACGTTCTGGCCGGCGGCGACCAGGCCGTCGTGCAGTTCGCGCAGCGGGTCCTGGCCGGCGCAGATCACCACGTTGTCCACCGCCAGCACCTGCGGCTCGCCGCTTTCGCCGATACGGATGTGCAGGCCGGCATCGTCGATCTTCAGGTATTCGACGCTGTTGAGCATCTGCACCTGCTTGTTCTTCAAGCCGGTACGGTGAATCCAACCCGTGGTCTTGCCCAGGCCGTCGCCGACCTTGGAGGTCTTGCGCTGCAACAGGAACACCTGACGCGCCGGCGCATGGGGCTCAGCCTTGATCCCGGCGACACCGCCACGGGCCTCGAGCCGGGTGTCGATGCCCCACTCCTTCCAGAACGCTTCCCGGTCCTGGCTGGTGGCCACGCCCTGGTGCACGAGGAATTCGGAGACGTCGAAGCCGATGCCACCAGCACCAATCACCGCCACGTTCTGGCCCACCGGCTTGCGTTGCAGCAGCACGTCCAGGTAGCTCAGCACCTTGGCGTGCTCGACACCAGGAATCGCCGGCGTGCGCGGCGCGATGCCGGTGGCGAGGATGATTTCGTCGTAACCGCCCGCCACCAGTTGCTCGACATCGACCCGCTGGTTCAGGCACAGCTCGACGTTAGTGGTCTGCAGCTTGCGCTTGAAGTAACGCAGGGTTTCATAGAACTCTTCCTTGCCCGGCACGCGCTTGGCCACATTGAACTGGCCACCGATTTCACTGGCGGAATCGAACAGCGTCACCTCATGGCCGCGCTCGGCCGCCACGGTCGCCGCCGACAACCCGGCAGGGCCGGCGCCGACCACGGCAATCTTCTTCAACTGCTGCACCGGCAGGTAGTTGAGCTCGGTCTCATGGCAGGCCCGCGGGTTGACCAGGCAACTGGTGAGCTTGCCGCCGAAGGTGTGGTCCAGGCATGCCTGGTTGCAACCGATGCAGGTGTTGATTTCATCGCCGCGCCCGGCGGCCGCCTTGTTGACGAACTCCGGATCGGCGAGGAACGGCCGTGCCATGGACACCATGTCGGCATCGCCCTCGGCGAGGATCTGCTCGGCCACTTCCGGGGTGTTGATGCGGTTGGTGGTGATCAGCGGGATCGATACCGAGCCGCGCAGCTTGGCCGTGACCTTGCTGAAAGCGGCACGCGGCACCTTGGTGGCGATGGTCGGGATCCGCGCTTCGTGCCAGCCGATACCGGTGTTGATAATGGTCGCGCCGGCCTGCTCGATGGCCTTGGCCAGTTGCACGATCTCTTCCCAGGTGCTGCCGCCTTCCACCAGGTCGAGCATCGACAGGCGGAAGATGATGATGAAGTTCGGGCCGACCGCTTCGCGCACGCGGCGGACGATTTCCACCGGCAGGCGCATGCGGTTTTCGTAGCTGCCGCCCCAGCGGTCGGTGCGGTGGTTGGTGTGCGCGGCGAGGAACTGGTTAATGAAGTAGCCTTCGGAGCCCATGATCTCGACGCCGTCATACTCGGCCTGCTGCGCCAGGGTGGAGCAGGTGACGAAATCGCGGATCTGCTTCTCGATGCCTTCCTCGTCCAGTTCCTTGGGCTTGAACGGGTTGATCGGGGCTTGGATCGCGCTCGGCGCCACCTGTTTCGGGCTGTAGGCATAACGTCCGGCGTGGAGGATCTGCATGCAGATCTTGCCACCCGCCTCGTGCACCGCGCGGGTGACGATACGGTGCTTGAGCGCCTCGTCTTCGGTGGTCAGCTTGGCCGCGCCGGAGTACACGCCGCCCTCGTCATTGGGGCCGATGCCGCCGGTCACCATCAGGCCCACGCCGCCACGGGCACGCTCGGCGAAATAGGCCGCCATGCGCTCGAAACCACCAGGCTTTTCTTCCAGGCCAGTGTGCATCGAGCCCATCAGGGTACGGTTGCGCAGGGTGGTAAAGCCCAGGTCCAGCGGGGCCAGCAAATGCGGGTAGTGAGCGGCGGCCATCGGTAACTCCACATCGAACAATCACGGAAAGAATGCGGAAGCTCTGCGGCCTCCGTCAGGCATGTCCGACAGACTAAGAGCAGCCCCCGGGCCGCTCAATGACCGTAACTGACAACTTATTGATCCAAATGCGCAGCCCGCCCTTGGCAATCCCGGGCATGGGCCCTACCCTAGTCAGCGAACCCCGCACACGGCGACCACTGCTTTCCCATGCGCAAACTTCTTTACTTCACCTTCACCCTGGCCCTGATCGCCGCCCTGACCAGCTACGCACTGTGGACCCGCGAGCGGCCGAGCGGCCATTACCTTTCCGACCTGCGCATCCAGCTCGCGGTGGACCAGGGCACGCCCGCCGATCACGGCAACCTGCTGGGTATCCAGCCGGAACTGTTTCCCACCGACTACCAGAGCCCCGAGCGCCTGCACCGCAAGCTTGCGGCCTACCTGCAACAGGCCCGGGACCAGGGGCTGCTGAACGACAAGACCGTCGTGGTGCTGCCGGAGCATATCGGCACCTGGCTGATGGTCAGTGGCGAGAAAAACGAGCTGTACCAGGCCTCCAGCCTGAAAGAGGCGATGAACTGGCTGGCGGTGAGCAACCCACTGCCCTTCCTGCGTGCCCTGATCACCGCCAAGGGCGACAACCGCCTGGACGATGCCCACCTGCGGATGAAGGCCCAGAGCATGGCCGAACAGTACCAGCGACTGTTCGGCGGCCTGGCCAAGGAATTCCGCATCACCCTGGTGGCCGGCTCCATCGTCCTGCCCGAGCCGGCAATCGAGGGCGGCAACCTGCGCATCGGCAGCGGCGCGCTGTACAACACCACCCTGGTCTTCGACCGCGACGGCCTGCCGATCGGCCAGCCGCAGCGGCAGCTGTACCCGACGTTCGACCAGCGCGGGTTCATCCAGGCCAGCACCGATCAGGCGGTCCAGGTCGTCGACACCCCCGCCGGGCGCCTGGGCGTGCTGATCGGCAGCGACAGCTGGTACCCGGACAACTACCGCAAGCTCAACGCCCAGGGCGCCCAGCTAGTGGCGGTGCCGGCCTTCGTCATGGGCCGAGGCACCTGGGAGCGACCATGGCGCGGCGACCAGAACCTCTCGCCCCGGAGCGAGATCGGCCTCAAGCCGCAAGAAGTCAGCGAAGGTGAAGCCTGGCACCGCCTGACCCTGACCAGCCGCGCCCCCGGCAGCCTGGCCAGCGCCGGCGTCAGCGTGTTCCTGCGCGGTCAGTTCTGGGATCAGGGCAGCGCCGGGCAGAGCTTCATCAACAGCAAGGGCGAGAACTTCGCCGACGGCGACGCCCGTGGCGCGCGCCTGCTGAATATCTGGCTGTAAGCCCATGAAGCCCCAACCGATGCGCCTCGGGGACCTGTCGGTGGGTGTCGTCCATAGCCTGGCCGACGCCGTGCGCAGCCATGGCCTCGACCCACAGCCGCTGCTGGAGCAATACGGGCTGGATGCCGCGCGCCTGGCCGAGGCCGGAGCGCGGCTGTCGATCCCCCGCTACATGCGCCTGGGCCACGCCGCGATACAGCTGACCGGCGATCCGGCATTGGGACTACGCATGGGCCAGCTAAGCCGCCTGAGCCAGGCCGGTCTGGTGGGTGTCACCGCCGCCCAGGCCCCCACCGTGCGCGAAGCCGCGCGTTGCCTGACCCGCTTCGAAGCGCTCTACGGCTCGAACTATCGCGGCCAGTCGAGCTTCCATGAAGACGCCGACGGCGCCTGGCTGCGCTTCTACTCCATCAGCCCCTACAACGCCTACAACCGCTTCGTGGTGGACTCGATCCTCGCCGGCTGGCTGCGGCAACTGGGCAGTCTCGGCACGCCGGTCAAGGCCGAACGCATCGAGATCGAGTTTGCCCAGACCGATTACCGCGAGTGCTACAGCGTACTGGGGGATTGCCCGATCCAGTTCGGCGCCGAGCACAATCAACTGCGCCTGAGCCAGGCCAGCCTGGCGCAACGCAATGTCGAGCACTGCCCCAGCACCTGGCGCCATCTGCTGCAACTGTGTGAACGGGAACTGGAGCAACTGACTCGCACCCGCAGCCTGCGTGAACGCATCACCCGGTTGCTGGGGCCTTTGCTCAATGGTGGCCGGGAACCCGACCTGGAAGAAGTGGCGGCACGCCTGAAGCTGCCGACCTGGACCCTGCGCCGCAAACTCGCCGAGGAAGGGACGCAGTTCCGCGCCATTCTCAACGACACCCGCCGCGACCTGGCCATGACCTACATTCGTGATACCGAACTGGCCTTCGGGGAAATTGCCTATCTGTTGGGCTTTGCCTCAGCCGAGGCCTTTCAACGCGCCTTCAAGCGCTGGAGCGGCCAGACACCAGGCGAATTTCGCCGCAGCCACCGACAGTCCACCTGAAAAAAAACGCCACCGGCGTTACAGCTCAGTAGCGTCTTCCGCGGGTTCCAGCGGGTCCAGTTCAAAGGCCTGGAATTCCAGCAGTTCTTCTTGGTAATCGTCCATGGCGGACTCCTTGTGTCTAGGGTCGAGTAACCTTCTTACTGACCTTCGCTCGCAGCATAAAGTGCCGGTATGACAGAAAAAATACCGTGCGAGGAGTATTCGTCCCGCTAATGAAACGTAGCAGCCCGCCAGGGATTTACCCAGGCTTGGGCAACGTCATGTTCATGCAAGGCAGCCACCGCGGGGCCGACAGCGCCAGTGTCGATCCCGCGGGCAGGCGCAGAGGCTTACCGTGGCAGTGCCGGAATCGGCTCTGTCGGAGGCGGCAAGGTGCTGGCGGGAGGTGGGGTCACGATGTCGCTGGTCGCTTCCGGTACCGATGCTGGCGCTGGCGCTGGTGCCGGCTCGCTGGTGCTCGGCGTGATGGCGGCTGCTTCCACAGGCGCCGCCAGGGGCTGCGAGAGGCTCGACTCAGGCGGCGCCACCGGAGCCAAAGGCGCTGCCGGCTCGACCACCGGTGCGGCCGGCGCCGGTGGTCGCGTCACGGGTGCCGCGGCTGGTGCTGCGGCAGGCTCGGTGGGCTTGGGCTCTGGCACACCCAGGTCGGTCTTCGGCTTCTCGATGATATGCGCGGCCTTTTTCGCTTCCTGCGGCAGGAACAGCTCCACCAGGGCGAAATAACGTTCGTAGAACTTGGCCGAGGAAACCGTCTCGCTGGCCACCTTGACCATCGAGTCGTCGGTGGAGCCGATCGGCATCGACACCGAACCCAATACGCCGACCCCAAGGCTCGCCGAGTTGTTGACCTTCTTCAGGGCATAACGATCCTGCAGGGCGTTGGCGAACACCGTGGAGCGGTGACCGGAGCTGCCATCCTGGGCACAGACCACGCTGAAGCTGATCTCCATGTGGGTTTCGCCCGTCTGCTGGAAGCTCTTGTGCCCGCTGACCAGCTTCGGATCGCTGCTGGTGATGATGTAACCCTGGCTGAGCAAGGCGCGACGGGCAGCCTCGCAGGAGGCCGCGTCACTCACCGGGTAATTGCGCGAAAAGGTGCCCGAGTCGTCGAAATGCTCATGCTCGTAAATGGCGGTCTTGTTCGACGAACAACCGGCGGCGGTCGCCAGCAGCAGCGTCAGTCCGGCGACGCGCAGGGGAAATGATCTATACATCGAAAATCCTGAAGAAAACGTCCGGTGCGTATTGTGCAACAGTTCGAGGCTACAGAGCGCGCGGATTAGTGTCTTAAAACCAATACAAGTCTACTGACCACGGTTTACCGGAAAAAGTCGCGCGCACAGATGATCGACAAACACTCGCAGCTTGGCGGCGGCGTGTCGGCTCGATGGCCAGAGCACCCAGAACGTGCCGCTGTGTTCCAGATGGGCGTCGAGCACCCGCTGCAACTCACCCCGCGCAACCGCCTCGTGCACCATGAAATCGGGCAGGCAGGCGATCCCCAGGCCACGGCGTGCCGCCTGCTCCAGGGCCTCGATGGAGGTACTGACCAGACGTGTTGGCAACAGCGGCTCGGGGGCGTCGACCACCCGTCGCAATGGCCAGGGTTCGAGTTTGCCGGTGGTGTGGAAGGTGTGCCGCAAGCAGCCGTGGTTCGCCAGGTCCGCGGGGGTCTGCGGAACGCCGTGGTCGCGAAAGTACTCCGGCGTACCGACCAACACCAGGCGAAACTGCCCCAGCGGCCGGGCCATCAACCGCGAGTCCTTGGGGTTGCCAGTACGCACCACCGCGTCGAAGCCTTCCTCCACCACATCCACCATGCGGTCCGTCAGGTCGACATCCAGTTCGATCTGCGGAAAGCGCTGCATGAACTCCACCAACATCGGCATCACCAGGCCATGCACCTGTGGCAGGCTGACCCGCAACTTGCCCCGCGGGGCGCTGGACGACTGGCACAGATCGAACTCGGCGGCCTCGACCTCGGCAATGATTCGGCGGCAGCGCTCCAGGAAGCCCGCGCCTTCGGCGGTCAGGGTGACGCTGCGGGTACTGCGGTGGAACAACCGGGTCTCCAGGCGCTCCTCGAGCCGCGCGATGCTCTTGCCGACGGCCGACGACGACACCCCGAGCAACCGCCCTGCTTCAGTGAAACTGCGGGTTTCCGCCACCTGGACGAACACCGAGACATTACTCAACCAGTCCATCGTCTCCCCCAAGATTGCGGACATGGATGTCCGATAAGTTCGGAACCTTAGCCTATTTTTCTCCTGGTCACAGCGCCCTACGCTCAGCCCTTCCCGGAACTTGTAGCGAGCCTGAAACCATGACCGAACCTCTTTCCGCCACCGAATTGCTGGACATCGAGTCCAGGCGGCGCGACCGACTGCCACTGAGCGGCCTGCTAGCCCTGGCCACCGCCGGCTTTATCACCATCCTCACCGAAGCGATGCCGGCGGGCCTGCTGCCGCAGATGAGCCAGGACCTGCAGGTGTCGCCGGCGCTGGTCGGCCAGCTGGTCACGCTGTACGCCATCGGCTCGCTGATCGCAGCGATCCCGCTGGTGATCCTCACTCAGGGCTGGCGCCGCAGGCCCCTGCTGATGATCGCCATAGGCGGCTTTGCTGTGGTCAACAGCATCACCGCACTCTCCACGGACTACAGCCTGACGCTGGTCGCCCGGCTGTTCGCGGGGGTGTTTGCCGGCCTGCTCTGGGCCTTGCTGGCCGGCTACGCGAGCCGCATGGTCGCGCCGCATTTGCAAGGCCGGGCCATTGCCGTGGCCATGATCGGCGCGCCCCTGGCGCTGTCCCTGGGCATCCCCGCGGGCACACTGCTCGGCAGCCTGGTGGGCTGGCGGACGAGCTTTGCCTTGATGACCCTGCTGACCCTGGTACTGCTCGCCTGGGTGCGCTGGCAAGTGCCAGACTTCCCCGGCCAGCGCGCCGACAAGCGCCTGCCGCTCTCGGGGGTGTTCGCCTTGCCCGGGGTCAAGCCGGTGCTGTTCGTGACCTTCGCTTATGTCCTGGGCCACAACATCCTTTACACCTACATCGCGCCGTTCCTGGAGCCGGCCGGTATCGCCGGGCAAATCGACCGGGTACTGCTGACGTTCGGCCTGACCGCGCTGCTGAGCATCTGGATCGTCGGCTTGCTGATCGATCACTGGTTGCGCCGACTGGTCCTGGTCAGTTGCGTCCTGTTCGGCCTTTCGGCATTGCTGCTGGCGTTCGAGGCTGACACGCCGCTGGCGGTCTATGCCTCGATCGCGCTCTGGGGATTGTCGTTCGGCGGCCTGGCCACCCTCTTGCAGACCGCCCTGGCCAAGGCGGCCGGGAACGCTGCCGATGCGGCGCAGTCGATGCTGGTGACCGCCTGGAACCTGGCGATCGCCGGTGGCGGCCTGGTGGGTGGCGTGCTGCTGGAGGGGCCGGGGGTCTTGTCGTTTCCCTGGGTGATCATCGGCCTGTTGCTGGCTTGCCTGCTGGTGACCCTGAAAGCCCGGCAGCACGGCTTCCCCGCCCTACGCTGAAAACAAAAACCCCGGCGCGTTGGCCGGGGTTTCTGTTTGTGGCTTCAGTCAGGCATCAGAAACGCTTGATGTCAGCCTGATTTTCCAGCTGCTTGCGGTAGGCCGCGAAGTCTTGCTGGCCCATGCGCGACGCGAGGAAACGGCGATACTGGGCCTTTTCTTCGTCAGTCGGCGCGGCCGCTTCGTTCACGCCACTCAGTTGCAGGACCACCAGGCTGCCGTTCGGCAGGGTCACGCTGCTGAATGTCGGCTTGTCCTTGGCCGCTGGCTTGGCCATGCGGAACAGGGTCTGCAGCACGATCGGCTCGACGCCTTCCTGGGCACGGGTCGCCGCTTGCGAAACCTTCCAGTTCTGGCCGTCAACCGGGGCTTTCAGCGCAGTCTTGCCTTCGCGCAGGCTGGCGATCAAGGCATCGGCCTTGGCCTTGGCGGCAGCGCTCGCACGCTCCTTGGCCAATTGCGTGCGGATGCTGCTGGCAACGCTTTCCAGTGGCAACTGCTCAGGCTTGCGGTGCTCCTTGGCACGCAGGACCACCACGGTTTCCGGATCCAGCTCGATGGCGGTGCTGTTGGCACCCTCATCCAGCACTTCAGGACTGAAGGCAGCCTGAACCACGGAGCGGTTGGCCGCGATGCCGTCGCCACCTTCACGCCCGAACGGTGCGGAAGTGTGGACGGTCAGTTTCAGCTCTTGAGCCGGCTGGGCCAGGTCCGAAGCTTCGAACGAGGAGTCTTCCAGCTGCTTGGTCGCCTCGACAAAACGCTGCTCCACCTGCTGGGTCTTCAGCTCGCGGGTCAGCTTGTCTTTCAGGCTGGCGAAGCTTGGCACTTCAGGCGCCTCGACGCCCAGCAGCTTGATCAGGTGGAAACCGAAAGCGCTACGCACCGGCGCCGACACCTGATCCTTGTTCAGCGCGTACAGCGCTTCCTCGAAGGCCGGGTCATAGACGCCAGGACCGGCATAACCCAGGTCGCCGCCGTTGTTCGCCGAACCCGGATCCTGAGAGAACTCCTTGGCCAGCGCCTCGAAGCTTTCGCCCTTGGCCAGACGAGCCTGGATCTCTTCGATCTTGGCCTTGGCCTGGGCCTCGTTCACCTTGTCGTTCACCTCGATCAGGATGTGCGCGGCACGACGCTGCTCGGACAGGTTGGCGGTTTCTTTCTGGTACAGCGCCTGCAACTCTTCGTCCTTCACGCTGACCTGATCGAAGAAGGAAGCCTTCTTCAATTCCAGGTAGTCGATGACCACCTGATCTGGCGACATGAATTCCTTGGCGTGTTCGTCGTAGTAAGCCTTGACCTCGGCATCGGTCAGCTTGACTGCCGCCGGGTCGGCCTTGATGGTCAGCGACGCGTAATCACGGGTCTGCTTTTCCAAACGGGCAAACGCCAGCACCTGGGCATCGGTCACGAAACCGCTGCCAGCCAGACCAGCGCGCACCTGGCCGATCAGCATTTCCTGAGTCAGCATCTGACGGAACTGCATCCGGCTGTAGCCCAGTTGACGGACCACCTGGTCGAAACGCTCAGGGCTGAACTTGCCGTCCACCTGGAATTCCGGCGTTTGCAGGATCACCTGATCCAGCGCGGCTTCAGAGAAGGCGAACTTGGAGTTTTGCGCGCCTTGCAGCAGCAGTTTGCGGTCGATCAGACCTTTAAGAGCCGCCTCACGCAGCATCTTCTCATCGAGCAAGGAGGCATCGAAATCCTTGCCCAGCTGTTGCATGAGCTGGCGGCGTTGCATGTCGACCGCCTGGCTCAGCTCATTCTGGGTGATTTCTTCGCCATTCACCTTGGCCGCATCCTGGCTGGTGCTGGTGGCCTTGAAAATGGCATCGAAGCCGGTCAGCGCCATCAGTACAACGATGACACCAATAATGGTCTTGGCAATCCAGCCTTGTGAATTGTCCCTGATATTCTGCAGCATGCGTCCCCCAGAAACGGTTGTACTTCAAATAGGCAACCGTGGAGCGTGGGTAGAGTCCGGATAGAAGAAAGGCGCATCCGAGGATGCGCCTTTCTCGTAACTGGCGGAGCGGATGGAGGCTCGAACCTTCGAGCCCCGTGTGACAAACCGGACGTCTGACCGGCTGTCCTACCGCTCCGCTGCCAGGTCGGGAAAGACCCCGACCCGGGTAGGCAAAGGCTTGAAGGAAACTTAGTTAACAGCTTCTTTCAGTGCTTTACCGGCTTTGAAACCTGGTTTTTTGGCTGCAGCGATTTCCAGCGTCTTACCGGTCTGTGGGTTGCGACCAATGCGAGCAGGACGATCAGTAACAGAGAAAGTACCGAAACCAACCAGTACAACGGAGTCGCCAGCCTTAAGAGCGCCAGTGACGGATTCGATTACTGCGTCCAGCGCGCGGCCAGCAGCAGCTTTCGGGATATCAGCAGATGCAGCGATAGCATCAATCAGTTCCGACTTGTTCACTCTAAGTCCCCTTATATATCTATTTGAGTATGATTCTAAGTTTTTTGGTGAAAGCAAAAACCAGTGCTGAATGGCCTACAGACACTTAAGAGCCGCTTTATAACAAGGGCTCTAAAAAGCTGTCAAGGAAGCCCCCCAGGCTAATGCGTACTAATGCGTGCTAATTCTTTCCTTAGAGTCAGACTCGCGCTTTTCATCCTTTGCAACTATCTCGGGAGCCACATCCGGCAAGGGCTCCGGCGCGTATTGCAGCGCAATTTGGAGGACTTCGTCAATCCATTTAACGGGCTTAATTTGTAGATCCTGCTTGATATTGTCAGGAATTTCCTTCAAATCGCGCACGTTCTCTTCTGGAATGATGACAGTCTTGATTCCACCGCGATGTGCTGCAAGAAGTTTCTCTTTCAGACCACCGATCGCCAACACCTGACCACGCAGGGTAATTTCCCCGGTCATGGCCACATCGGCCCGCACCGGAATGCCGGTCAGCGCCGAAACCAGGGCCGTGCACATGCCTACACCCGCGCTAGGGCCGTCTTTCGGGGTCGCCCCCTCCGGCATATGGATGTGCGTGTCACGCTTCTCATGGAAATCCAGGGGAATCCCCAGGCTCTTCGCCCGACTGCGCACGACTGTCAGCGCCGCCGTGATGGACTCGACCATCACATCGCCCAACGAACCGGTCTTGATCAACTGGCCTTTGCCAGGTACCACGGCCGCCTCGATGGTCAGCAACTCGCCACCCACCTGGGTCCAGGCCAGGCCTGTCACCTGACCGATCTGATCCTGCTGCTCGGCCAGGCCGTAGCGGAATTTGCGCACGCCGAGGAAATGCTCCAGCAGGTCGGACGTGACCTTCACCGAGAAGCGTTTTTCCAGCGCATGCTCCTTGACCGCCTTGCGGCAAACCTTGGCGATCTGCCGCTCCAGCCCGCGCACACCGGCTTCGCGGGTGTAGTAGCGGATGATGTCGCGGATCGCTTCCTCGTCGAATTCCAGCTCGCCTTTCTTCAGTCCGTTGGCCTGAATCTGCTTGGGCGACAGGTACTTGACCGCGATGTTGATCTTCTCGTCCTCGGTGTAACCCGGCAGACGGATCACCTCCATCCGGTCCAGCAAGGCTGGCGGGATGTTCATCGAGTTGGAGGTGCACAGGAACATCACATCGGAAAGGTCGTAATCGACTTCCAGATAGTGGTCGTTGAAGTTGTGGTTCTGCTCGGGATCGAGCACTTCGAGCAATGCCGAAGCCGGATCGCCACG
Organism: Pseudomonas sp. NPDC089530; assembly: GCF_050280705.1. NCBI lineage: Bacteria > Pseudomonadati > Pseudomonadota > Gammaproteobacteria > Pseudomonadales > Pseudomonadaceae > Pseudomonas > Pseudomonas sp. NPDC089530. The sequence goes on from NZ_JBNNVU010000009.1 coordinate 36,621, forward strand.
CATGTCGCTGCCCATCTTGTCGATTTCATCGAGCAGGAACAGCGGGTTGCGAACACCCACCTTTGTCATCTTTTGAATCAATCTTCCTGGCATCGAACCGATGTAGGTACGACGATGGCCACGGATTTCCGCCTCATCACGGACGCCGCCCAGGGCCATCCGGACAAATTTGCGGTTGGTGGCGTGGGCGATCGACTCTGCCAGGGAAGTCTTACCGACCCCAGGAGGCCCCACCAGGCACAGTACCGGACCACGAATCTTCTTCACGCGCTTTTGCACGGCGAGGTATTCGAGAATCCGCTCTTTGACTTCTTCCAGCCCATAGTGGTCGGCATCGAGGATATCTTCGGCACGCGCCAGATCCAGGCGCACCTTGCTCTGTGCCTTCCACGGCACTTGAACCAGCCAGTCGATGTACGAGCGCACCACCGTGGCTTCAGCCGACATCGGCGACATTTGCTTGAGCTTGTTCAGCTCGGCCTGAGCCTTGGCCAGGGCATCTTTTGGCAGACCGGCAGCGTCGATGCGTTTTTTCAGCTCTTCGACTTCGTTGTGACCTTCGTCACCGTCACCCAGCTCTTTCTGAATGGCCTTCATCTGCTCATTCAGATAGTACTCGCGCTGGCTGCGCTCCATTTGCTTCTTAACGCGACCGCGAATGCGTTTCTCGACCTGCAACAGGTCGATTTCCGCATCCAGCAACGCCAGCACGTGCTCGACACGCGCCGACAGGTCGATGATTTCGAGAATTTCCTGCTTCTGCTCGATTTTCAGCGCCATGTGAGCGGCCATGGTATCTACCAGGCGACTTGGCTCATCGATACTGTTGAGGGACGACAGGACCTCGGCAGGGACTTTCTTGCCCAGTTGCACGTACTGCTCGAACTGGGACAGCAGGCTGCGGACAAAGACTTCCGATTCGCGCTCAGGAGCGTCCACCTCTTCAATCAGGGCGACTTCAGCACGGCAGTGGCCGTCCACTTCGCTGAAACGCTCCACGGTGCCCCGCTGCTCACCCTCGACCAGGACCTTGACGGTGCCGTCGGGCAGCTTGAGCAATTGCAAAACAGTGGCGATGGTACCTACGCGATAGAGTGCATCTTCACCGGGATCATCATCAGCAGGATTTCTCTGAGCCAACAGAAGAATCTGCTTGTCGCCCGTCATCGCGGCCTCGAGGGCTTCGATAGACTTCTCGCGCCCCACGAACAGCGGGATAACCATGTGCGGATAAACCACAACATCACGCAATGGCAGGAGAGGCAATTCGATGGTTGTCTTCATGATTTCGCCTCTATGGCGGCCGTAAGGCCGTAAACAGATGGAAGTAAGCTTGAAACCAAGATGGGGGCTGCCCGAGAAAAAAACAAGCTCAAGGACAGTACTTTAAAGGCGGTAAAAGCAAAGGGGCCCGAAGGCCCCTTCTGTCAAACCAGCAGTCCGGCACTTAGGCGTCCGGGGCTGCCTTGGCAGTCGGCTCACTGTTTTCATAGATATACAGTGGCTTGGACTTGCCTTCTATAACGCTTTCGTCGATCACTACTTTACTCACCTCGGATTGCGAGGGGATCTCGTACATAGTGTCGAGCAACACGCCTTCGAGAATCGAACGCAATCCACGAGCACCGGTCTTGCGCTCAAGCGCGCGCTTGGCGACTGACTTGAGGGCATCGGTACGGAACTCCAGGTCAACGCCTTCCATCTCGAACAACTTGGCGTACTGCTTGGTCAAGGCGTTCTTCGGCTCGGTGAGGATCTGGATCAGTGCAGCCTCATCCAGCTCATCGAGGGTTGCAAGAACCGGCAGACGACCCACGAACTCCGGAATCAGGCCGAACTTGACCAGATCATCCGGCTCGACTTCACGCAGGGATTCGCCGACCTTCTTGCCCTCTTCCTTGCTGCGTACTTCGGCACTGAAGCCGATGCCGCCGCGAGTCGAGCGGTTCTGAATAACCTTTTCCAGACCCGAGAACGCACCACCGCAGATAAACAGGATGTTGCGCGTATCGACTTGCAGGAACTCTTGTTGCGGGTGCTTGCGACCGCCTTGAGGCGGAACGGAAGCGACAGTACCTTCGATCAGTTTCAACAGGGCCTGCTGTACGCCTTCGCCCGACACGTCACGGGTAATCGAAGGGTTGTCAGACTTGCGGGAAATCTTATCGATTTCATCGATATAGACGATGCCCATTTGAGCCTTCTCTACATCGTAATCGCACTTCTGCAGCAGTTTCTGAATGATGTTCTCGACGTCTTCACCCACATAACCGGCTTCGGTCAGGGTGGTGGCGTCAGCAATGGTGAAGGGTACATTCAACAGGCGTGCCAGGGTCTCTGCCAACAGAGTCTTGCCCGAACCTGTAGGGCCGATCAGCAAGATGTTGCTCTTGCCCAGTTCGACCTCCTCATTCTTTTTGTCACGCTGATTGAGGCGCTTATAGTGGTTGTACACCGCTACCGCCAGAATCTTTTTCGCACGCTCCTGACCAATCACGTACTGATCAAGGATGCCGCTGATTTCTTTAGGCGAAGGCAATTTATGCGCGCTGCTTTCAGCCTGTGCTTCCTGCACCTCCTCACGGATGATGTCATTGCACAGGTCGACGCACTCGTCGCAGATAAAGACCGAGGGGCCGGCAATCAATTTGCGTACTTCATGCTGGCTTTTGCCACAGAAGGAGCAATAAAGCAGCTTGCCGTTGTCCTCGCCGTTGCGGGTGTCAGTCATTCGTTCGATCCAAATCCGATAGGCTTGCAACACAAGATGAAGGCTATTGCGGGCTTTTTCAAGCCCGCAAATGATCAGAACAACCGACCACGCCTATTTGAGCTGCTTATTTCACGCAGGGCGCTGGGTGATCACTTCATCGATCAACCCGTAGTCACGAGCGGCTTGCGCACTCATGAAATTGTCGCGATTGGTATCGCGCTCGATTTCTTCAAGGGTGCGACCGCTGTGCTGGGCCATCAGCGTATTGAGACGCTCGCGAATGAAGAGGATTTCCTTGGCGTGGATTTCGATATCCGACGCCTGGCCCTGGAAACCGCCCAGTGGCTGGTGAATCATCACGCGCGAGTTTGGCAGGCAGTAGCGCTTGCCAGGAGCACCGGCCGTCAGCAGGAACGCGCCCATGCTGCACGCCTGGCCAATGCAGGTAGTGGATACGTTTGGCTTGATGAACTGCATGGTGTCATAGATCGACATACCTGCAGTCACCGAACCGCCCGGAGAGTTGATATAAAGATGGATATCCTTGTCCGGGTTTTCCGCTTCAAGGAACAGCAATTGCGCACAGATCAGATTGGCCATGTAGTCCTCTACCGGACCAACCAGAAAGATCACTCGCTCTTTAAGAAGACGCGAGTAGATGTCATAGGCGCGCTCGCCACGAGCAGACTGCTCGACAACCATCGGGACCAGACCGCCTGCGGCCTGGATATCAGAGTTCTGCTGAATATAGGAATTACGGAACATGCTCTGCAGTCACTCCCAAATAGTCATGTCTTGAATACGCATAAGCCAGCTCGAAGGCTGGCTTATGGTGTGTATTTTCGAACGAGTAAAAAATCAGTCGGCTTGTGGTGCTTCTACCGGCTTGACCGCTTCCTCGTAAGAGACCGATTTATCGGTCACGCTAGCTTTCTGCAGAACAGTATCCACAACTTGTTCTTCCAGCACAACCGAACGGACTTCGTTCAGTTGCTGCTCGTTCTTGTAGTACCAGGACACGACCTGCTCTGGTTCCTGGTAAGCAGAAGCCATTTCCTGAATCAGCTCGCGCACGCGGGCTTCGTCAGGCTTGAGGTCGAATTGCTTGACCACTTCAGCCACGATCAGACCCAGAACGACGCGACGCTTGGCTTGTTCTTCGAACAGCTCGGCCGGCAGTTGATCAGGCTTGATGTTGCCACCGAACTGCTGAACGGCTTGAACGCGCAGGCGGTTCACTTCGTTATCCAGCAGAGCCTTAGGCACTTCGATCGGGTTGGAAGCCAGCAGGCCGTCCATTACCTGGTTCTTGACCTTGGACTTGATGGCCTGGCGCAGTTCACGCTCCATGTTCTTGCGAACTTCGGCGCGGAAACCTTCCAGACCAGCTTCCTTGATGCCGAATTGAGCGAAGAACTCTTCGGTCAGCTCTGGCAGCTTAGGCTCGGAAACAGTGTTGACGGTGACAGTGAACTCGGCGGCTTTGTTAGCCAGGTCCAGGTTCTGGTAGTTCTCAGGGAAGGTCAGGTTCAGAACACGCTCTTCACCGGCTTTAGCGCCGACCAGACCGTCCTCGAAGCCAGGGATCATGCGACCGGAACCCAGCACCAGCTGAGTACCCTTGGCGGAACCGCCAGCGAAGGCTTCACCGTCGATCTTGCCGACGAAATCGATGTTCAGCTGGTCTTCGTTCTGGGCAGCGCGCTCGGCCACTTCGAAGCGAATGTTCTGCTTGCGCAGGATTTCCAGCATGTTGTCCAGATCGGCATCAGCCACGTCAGCGCTCAGGCGCTCAACGGCGATGGATTCGAAACCGGCAACGGTGAACTCAGGGAACACTTCAAACGTTGCAACGTATTCCAGGTCCTTGCCCTTCTCCAGAACCTTGGGCTCAACCGAAGGAGCGCCAGCCGGGTTCAGCTTCTGCTCGACAACAGCTTCGTAGAAGGAAGCCTGGATCACATCGCCCACAGCTTCTTGACGCGCATCGGCTTCATAACGCTGACGGATCACGCTCATTGGGACTTTGCCAGGACGGAAGCCTGGAATCTTGGCCTTTTGGGCAGTCTGCTGCAGACGCTTGTTGACCTGTGTCTCGATGCGCTCAGCCGGCACGGTGATGCTCATGCGGCGCTCAAGAGCAGAAGTATTTTCAACAGAAACTTGCATGGATATTCCTCGTTGCACAGACGTTAGCCGGCCGTTTCCGACCCCAGAATCAAGGGCATGCATTCTAGTGGGTCAAACTCAAGAAGTCACCCTACTGAAAACGGGTAAAAAAACAGCTGGCGATTTAAAGGCGAGGACCGACGCTTGAGCCTCGCCCTGAGAGCAAATACAGCGAATCGAACCAGGGCCTCTGCACCAACGCTTCTCTATATAGAAGGAAAGGTGCATTGCACTCCCGGCAGCCGGACCAGACCACAGCCCAGCTGTTAAACCTTCAGCACTCCAGCGACAGAAGGACGAGTGTTTCGTCGCCTCTTCGACCCATTACCTGCGGCCGGCCAAAAAACCAGACGGCTGAAACGACAACGGCGCAGCCCTTTTCAGGTGCTGCGCCGTTATCTGCTATATAAATAGCCACTTAATTGGTGCGGACGAAGAGACTCGAACTCTTACACCTTGCGGCGCTGGAACCTAAATCCAGTGTGTCTACCAATTCCACCACGTCCGCGTATCAAGCTTTTAAAGCAAAGGCGCCAGACTGTTAATCTGGCGCCTTTCGGAATATGGGGTGGACGATGGGGATCGAACCCACGACAACAGGAGTCACAATCCTGTGCTCTACCAACTGAGCTACGCCCACCATATTGCGTTACTTGTGCCAAAGCTGCCTAATGGCGCACCCGGCAGGACTCGAACCTGCGACCATCCGCTTAGAAGGCGGATGCTCTATCCAGCTGAGCTACGGGCGCTTTATTAATCTGCATTCTTTGACGACTACAAACTAATTGCTTTCAGTCGTTACGAGTTAAACATCAACTCTGCCCGACCTTCTTAACCAGTGCTAGGCTGCGCCCGACAAGTGCGACGAATGTTATAGACGAGCCGTAAGGTCGTCAACTCTTTTTTGAAAAAAATTCATTTAATTAAAGGAGTTAGGGGAATTTGCAGACCAAGCGCCTTTGCCCTCACGTCCTGGCATGCGAGAATGCGTTCTCTTTTTCTCTCCCTCTCGATGGTTAATCACGCGTCATGACTGCACAACTAATCGACGGCAAAGCGATCGCCGCTAGCCTGCGCCAGCAGATCGCCAAACGTGTCGCCGAGCGTCGCGAGCAAGGCCTGCGTACTCCGGGCCTCGCGGTGATTCTGGTCGGCAGCGACCCGGCCTCTCAGGTTTATGTCTCGCACAAGCGTAAAGACTGCGAAGAGGTCGGCTTTCTTTCACAAGCCTATGACTTGCCTACAGACACCACTCAAGAAGCTCTGGCCGGCCTGATCGACCGCCTCAACGATGACCCGAACATCGACGGCGTCCTGCTGCAGTTGCCACTGCCCGAACACCTCGACGCTTCTAAACTGCTGGAGCGCATCCGCCCGGATAAAGACGTGGATGGTTTCCATCCTTATAACGTCGGCCGCCTGGCCCAACGCATCCCGCTGCTGCGTCCCTGCACGCCGAAAGGCATCATGACCCTGCTGGAAAGCACCGGTGCCGATCTGTACGGCATGGATGCAGTGGTCGTCGGCGCTTCCAACATCGTCGGTCGTCCGATGGCGATGGAGCTGCTGCTGGCCGGCTGCACCGTTACCGTCACCCACCGCTTCACCAAGGATCTGGCCGGCCATGTCGGGCGGGCCGACCTGGTGGTCGTGGCCGCTGGCAAGCCGGGCCTGGTCAAGGGTGAATGGATCAAGGAAGGCGCCATCGTCATCGACGTTGGCATCAACCGCCAGGAAGACGGCAAGCTGGTGGGCGATGTGGTCTACGAGACCGCCCTGCCCCGCGCCGGCTGGATCACTCCGGTACCGGGCGGCGTTGGTCCCATGACTCGCGCCTGCCTGCTGGAAAATACGCTGTATGCAGCAGAAACGCTGCACGGCTGAACCGAGCAGAGCTCTCGGAAAAAGAACCCCGCCAATGGCGGGGTTCTTTGTTTCTGCCCGGCCGAAAACCTGATACGAGTCGCCTCATTAGCCATGACGAACAGACCAGGGGCGCACAGTTGAACGAGTCACCCACAATGGCGCCACACTGATTCAAAACTGATACAGCATGAAATTAAATTTACCTGAGGCCCTTTCCCCGCGGGCGTGTAGCTCTTTCCTGGGACATACTCATAAAATGTAACGTTTTTCTGAAAGCAGCCCGTTGCAAAACGGCATATCCACTCCATGAGTCCGCCCGCGTGAAAATCCGTCTTTCTATCCTGAGCCTCTTTTTTGCATTTACAGGCACCTTTATCACGCAGAGCGCCGTCGCTCGCGAAACCACCGAAGCACCACGCGACCCTTCTCAACTGCATATCGCCTCCGGCAGCGCCCTGCTGCTGGACCTACAGACCAACAAAGTCATTTACTCCAGCAATCCCGACGTCGTAGTGCCTATCGCCTCGGTGACCAAATTGATGACCGGCCTGGTGGTACTCGACGCCAAGCAATCGATGGATGAGTACATTTCCGTGGACATCAGCAACACCCCGGAAATGAAAGGCGTGTTCTCCCGGGTCAAGCTCAAGAGCGAGTTGCCGCGCAAGGAGATGCTGCTGATCGCCCTGATGTCATCGGAAAACCGTGCCGCCGCCAGCCTCGCCCACCACTATCCAGGCGGCTACGCAGCCTTTATCGCCGCCATGAACGCCAAGGCCAAGGCGCTGGGCATGACCAGCACCCACTACGTCGAGCCGACGGGCCTGTCGATCCATAACGTGTCCACCGCCCGCGACCTGAGCAAGTTGCTGCTGGAGGCGCGCAAGTACCCGCTGCTCAGCGAGCTGAGCACCACCAAGGAAAAGACCGTGGCTTTCCGCAAGCCCAACTACACCCTGGGCTTTCGCAACACCGACCACCTGGTCAACAAGGCCAATTGGGATATCAAGCTGACCAAGACCGGTTTCACCAATGACGCCGGCCACTGCCTGGTGCTGCTGACCCGCATGAACAATCGCCCGGTGGCCCTGGTGATTCTCGACGCCTTTGGCAAATACACCCACTTCGCCGATGCCAGCCGCATCCGCCAGTGGCTGGAAACCGGAAAAGGCGGCTCGGTGCCCGATGCGGCCTTGCGCTACAAGGCTGACAAGAACCTGAAAAGCCGCCAGAACGGCGTCGTTCAGACCGCTAAATAAAATCACGCAGGTACAAAAAAGGGCTGCGGATCCATCGATCGCAGCCCTTCTTTATAGACGGCGCCCCAGGGCGCCGTTTGTATTTCTACCCCTTCAGTGAGCGGACAACGCCTTGGTCGCGCGCGCCGCCGCGCTCTCCTGCCCGGCCTGAGCCAGATCGTTGGCCGCGTTCAGCCAACGCTGGCGATCGACCTGGGCGGGCACCTGGGTCGGCCCCTGAATCAGCACCGCCCAGTGCCCCGCACTGTTCCAGGCCGATTCGAACGCGGAAAAATCCATCGACAGACGACGGTTCATGCCAGCACGCAGCAATACCGTCTGCTTATGCCGGTTGTAACCGGCCAGCACGGCATAACGGGGTTCGGCCCAGAACGCCGAGCCCTCGGTGTAGCGCACCATGACCGGGTATCCCGCGGCGACCTGGGTCAGCAACGCGGCCAAGTTGCCGTCCAGCGGATAGACCACCATGCCGTACTCCCGCGCCAGCTTCAGCATGTTCTGCTGCAACTGCGCCTCGGCGCCCGGCAGGTGCAGCGGCTTGTCCAGCAAGCCCGGGGTGATGGTGACCCCTTGCTGGGACAGCATGCTGGCCAGGGTACCCGGGCCGCTCTGATAGGCCTCGCCGCGGAAGAACGGCACGCCGTTGAGCTCCACCCGCTCGGGCAGGCGTTGAATCTCCGGCTGTACGCTGCCAGCGCAACCCGCCAGCATCAGGGCACAAGCGCCCGCCCCCACCAGTGTTCGAAATCGTAGAAACATCCGTTCCATCATGACTCTCTTGTTCAGACACCCAGCCAGGAGCCCCGGCCAAAGCCCCGATCATAGGGCCCGACGCGGCACGGGTATAGCGTCAAGCCACAGTAATTTGCGCCCCATAGAGCAAACCGGTCGCTGACACGCGACTATTGGTCAATGGCTTGAAACACATCCGCGGCTAGACTGTCCCTTGCAACGTGTCTGCCCCACACCGGGCAACAAGGAGGCATGTATGAGCCTGACAACGACAATCCTGATGCTGATCGGCGGCTGGCTGGCCGTAGCCGCGGCCATGCTCTGGGGCGTCCTGCGGATTACCCGCCGACATCATCCGCGCTTGCCGACTCCTGCCGCGAAAACCGAGAAAGCGGCCCGGCATCACGCCACCGCGCACTGACTGACCCTTTTTCTCCCCCCAATAAAAAACGGCTGCCTGTGTCCTTGCACACAGGCAGCCGTCGTTTTTATTGCCGCGAATCAGGCTTCGACTTCCGCCTCAGCCGCCAGGCGCTTCTGCCGGGCACGACGGGCCAGCATGTTCAGCCCTTCGATGGCCGCCGAGAAGGCCATGGCCGCGTACACATAACCCTTTGGCACATGGGCGCCGAAGCCTTCGGCGATCAGGGTCATGCCGATCATGATCAGGAAGCCCAGGGCCAGCATGACCACCGTCGGGTTGTCATTGATGAACTTGGCCAGAGGCTCGGCCGCCAGCAGCATCACCATGACCGACACCACCACCGCGATGATCATGATCGGCAAGTGTTCGGTCATGCCGACCGCCGTGATGATGCTGTCGATGGAGAACACCAGGTCCAGCATCAGGATCTGACCGATCGCCGCGGCAAAGCCCAGGGACACGCCGCCCGTCTCGCTCTTGGTCTGCTGCGGCTCCGGGTCCATGCTGTGATGGATTTCCGTGGTGGCTTTCCACAGCAGGAACAGGCCGCCGGCGATCAGGATCATGTCCTTCCAGGAGAAGACCTGGCCGAAGACATCGATCACCGGTTCAGTGAGCTGCACGATGAACGCGATGGTGCTGAGCAACGCCAGACGCAGGATCAGGGCCATGCCGATACCGATCCGGCGGGCCTTGGCCCGATGCTGCGCGGGCAGCTTGTTGGTCAGGATCGAAATGAAGATCAGGTTATCGATGCCAAGCACGATTTCCATGACCACCAGGGTAGCCAAGGCGACCCACGCGGTGGGGCTGGCGGCGAGTTGTAAAAGGTATTCCATGGCGCAGTCCTGAGTCGGGGGTATGGGGGGATCAGATTTCCTGGGACGACGAGGTCGGTGCCTTGGCCTCGTCAGCCGGTTTTTCCTGCTTGCCGGTCAAGCCCTGGGTGGCCTCGCTGAGGGCCTGTTCGGCAGCCTTGTGCGTATCGTCGATCGCCTGCTTGGCGTTTTCGGCGGCCTTGCCCAGCAGTTGCTGCGCGCTTTTTTCCGCCTGTTCGCAACCGGCGAGCGTGATCAGCGACAGTGCCAGCAACGATGCGGCGATGGATTTGTAGGTCATTGCGCGTTCCTCGTTAGAACCGAGCGGGCCGAGACGATGGCCCGTCAATAGCGAGGCATTCTATGGAGGGAAATACTTCAGGAAAATTCGTATTTTTAACAGCTATACTTCGATTTTTACGAACAAAAGCCTGCCATGCTCAATTACCGCCAACTGCACTATTTCTGGGTCGTCGCCAAGACCGGCAGCATCGTCCGGGCCTGCGAGCAACTGAACCTGACCCCACAGACCATCAGCGGCCAGATCACCCTCCTGGAACAGACCTACGGCATCGAGCTGTTTCGCCGGGTCGGCCGGCAACTGGAACTGACCGAAGCCGGGCGCCAGACCCTGCCCTACGCCGAGCAGATGTTTCAGCTGGGTGGCGAACTGGAGGCCATGCTGCAGGCCCAGCCCGACGAGCAGCAGATTCTGTTCCGGGTCGGTGTGGCCGATGTGGTGCCCAAATCCATCGTCTACCGCCTGATCGCACCGACCATGGAACTGAGCGAGCCGATCCGCATCACCTGCCGCGAAGACAAGCTCGAACGCCTGCTGGCCGACCTGGCCATCCAGCGCCTGGACCTGGTGATTTCCGACAGCCCCATGCCGTCGCACCTGGATATCAAGGGCTACAGCCAGAAACTCGGCGAATGCGGCATCAGCTTTTTCGCCACCGAAGAACTGGCCGAGCTGTATGGAGCGGACTTCCCCCACAGCCTGCAGGGTGCTCCGCTGCTGATTCCCGGGCAGGAAACCGTGGTCCGCAGCCGCCTGCTGCGCTGGCTGGCGGAGCAGCAGATCCAGCCGCGGATCATCGGCGAGTTCGACGACAGCGCCTTGATGCAGGCATTCGGCCAATCCGGCAGCGGGATTTTCATCAGCCCCAGCGTGATCGCCGACGAAGTACGGCGCCAATACGGCGTGCAACTGATCGGCCAGACCGACGCGGTCAGCGAGTCGTTCTACGCCATTTCGGTGGAGCGCAAGGTCAAGCACCCCGGCATCGTGGCGATTACCGAAGGCGCCCGCCGCGAACTGTTCACCGCGATGGGCGCCTGAGGCAGGTCAGGCGCAGCTGGCCTGGGGCTTGAGGGTCATCAGCAGCAGGGCCAGCAGGATCGACACCAGGATGAAAGCAGCGGCGGCAAACCCCAGGCTGCCCAGCCCCAGGGTGTCGATCACCCGCCCACCCACCATGGCGCCCAGGCCGATCCCCAGGTTGGCCCCGGCGATGTTCAACGAGGCGGCAAACGCCGGCGCGTCGGGCGCCGCCTTGATCAGGCGCACGTGGCTGACCAGGAACAGCGCCGCCTGGGTCACACCCCAGACGCCCATGGCCGCGGCCAGGCCCAGGGGCGAGTGAATGCTCGGCACCAGCGCCACCATGCCGCCGATCATCAGGGCGCAGAAGCCCATGGACGCCAGCAACGGATGACGGTCCACCGCGCGGCCTCCCAGCGAGTTGCCGATCAGCCCCACTGCGCCGAAGCCCATCAGGCACCAACCCACCAGCGTGCCGTCGAAGCCCGCCAGGCGCTCGAGGATATCCGCCAGGTAGGTGTAGGCGGTGAACATGCCGCTGAACACCAGGATCGACAGCAATACATGCCCGAGCATCAAGGGGCTGCGCAGAATGCCGAACTGCGAACGCAGGCTGGCCTGCTCGTTGTGTACGCGGGTCTGCGGTAGATAGACATACAGCAGCAGGGCCTTGGCAAAGGCTACCAGCGCCAGGATGGCGAAAGCGCTGCGCCAGCCGAAGGCGTCGGAAATCAGGGTCCCCACCGGGATCCCGAACACCGTGGCGCAGACAATGCCGAAGCCGATCTTGGCGATGGCCCGCCCGGCATAGTCCGGGCCGACGATGTCCACCGCGGTTTCGCTGGCCAGGGCCCAGAACACCGGCAACCCCAGGGCGGGGATCAGCCGCGCCACGGCCATCACCCAGATGTTCGGCGCCAGCGCCGCCAGGGTGTTGGCCAGGCCGAACATCACCAGCACCGAAATGAACAGGCGCTTGCGCTGGAAACGGGCGAAATAGGCAGTCAGGAACGGCCCGAACGCCGCCACGGTAAAGGCGAACAATGTCACCAGCAGGCCAGCCTGGGGAATGCTGACCGAAAGGTCGCGGGCAATCGCAGGCAGCAGGCCGACAATGATGAACTCCGTCGTCAGCACGGTAAAACCGGCGGCCGACAACAGCAGGATGGGCAACAGCATGAAAAACTCCGGAAACGACGACATCAGCGACGGCCTGGAGGGCCCGCTGACGGGAGAGGAGAAAAGGATGGCGAATCCTAACAGAATGTTTCCACCGGTGGGTGGGCGCAGGCGAAAAAACCGCGAAGCGCACTGGCAGGGCCCAGGTGGCAGATCGTCACATCCGTGGGGCAAGCCCCTGTGATAAAGTCCGCCCCCCTGCCGCAACCTCCACTACCTTCAGTAATTCGTCGGTCCAGCGTCCTACCCCGACGCCGCACATATTAAAAAAATCAGAGATACCGCTATGACTGCTTCACCCCCCTCGCTCCTGGAAAAACTCAAGCGCACCAGCCTGGTCACGCAGATCGTCATTGGCCTGATCGCCGGTATCGCCCTGGCGCTGTTCGCCCCCGAACTGGCGAAGACCACTGCCTTTATCGGCAAGGTCTTCGTCTCGGCGCTGAAAGCCGTCGCGCCGATCCTGGTGTTCGTGCTGGTGATGGCCTCCATCGCCAACCACAAGCACGGCCAGGAAACCCATATCCGTCCGATCCTCTGGCTCTACCTGCTGGGCACTTTCGCCGCCGCGGTGGTGGCGGTGATCGCCAGCAGCCTGTTCCCTTCCGCGCTGGTGCTGAGCACCCATGACGTGGCCATCGCCGCCCCCGGCGGTATCAGCGAAGTCTTGCAGAGCCTGCTGCTGAGCGTGGTGGACAACCCGGTCAGCGCGCTGATGAATGCCAACTTCATCGGCATCCTGGCGTGGGCCATCGGCATGGGCGTAGCCATCCGCCATGCCGGCGAAACCACCCGCACCGTGCTGGATGACCTGTCCAACGGCGTGACCCTGATCGTGCGCGTGGTGATCCGCTTCGCCCCGCTGGGCATCTTCGGCCTGGTGGCTTCGACCCTGGCCACCTCCGGCTTCGGCGCCCTGCTCGGCTACATGCACCTGCTGGCGGTGCTGATCGGCTGCATGCTGTTCGTCGCGCTGGTGATGAACCCGCTGATCGTGTTCTGGAAGATCCGCCGCAACCCGTTCCCGCTGGTGCTGACCTGCCTGCGCGAAAGCGGCATCACCGCCTTCTTCACCCGCAGCTCGGCGGCCAACATTCCGGTCAACCTGGAACTGAGCAAGCGCCTGGGCCTGCATGAAGACACCTACTCGGTGTCCATCCCGCTGGGGGCCACCATCAACATGGCCGGCGCCGCCATCACCATCACCGTGCTGACCCTGGCCGCCGTGCATACCCTGGGCATCGCCGTCGACCTGCCCACCGCCGTGCTGCTCAGCGTGGTCGCCGCCATCTGCGCCTGCGGCGCCTCGGGCGTGGCCGGCGGTTCGCTGCTGCTGATTCCGCTGGCGTGCAGCCTGTTCGGCATCCCCAGCGAAATCGCCATGCAGGTGGTTGCGGTCGGCTTCATCATCGGCGTGTTGCAGGACTCGGCGGAAACCGCGCTGAACTCCTCCACCGACGTGCTCTTCACCGCCGCCGCGTGCCTGGCCCAGGAAGAAAAGGCCCAGCAGACGGCCTGATCCTCGCCAATCCCGCGCAAGAAAAAGCCCGGCCAGGTTCATACCTGGCCGGGCTTTTTCATGAGCCGCGGTTTTAAACGCGGCTATTCAGGAAGCACCTATCAGAAAGCGCCCATGTAGTCGCGCTTGCCGATTTCCACGCCGTTGTGGCGCAGGATCGCGTAGGTGGTGGTGACATGGAAGAAGAACTGCGGCAGGCCGTAGGTCAGCAGGTAGGCCTGGCCGCTGAAGCGCTTCTCTTTCGGGGTGCCCGGACGGGTCACGATCTCGATGCCTTCCTTGCCATCGATCTGCGCCGGCTGGATGCCGTCGATAAAGGCCAGGACCTTGGCCAGAAGCGCCTGCAGCTCGGCGAAGGTGGTTTCGCTGTCGTCGTATTTCGGCAGCTCGATTTCGGCCAGGCGGGCCGAAACGCCCTTGGCGAAATCGACGGCGATCTGCACCTGGCGGATCAGCGGGAACATGTCCGGGTACAGGCGCGCCTGCAGGAAGGCATTGGGGTCGATGTTCTTCGCCGTGGCGTGGGCTTCGGCCTTGTGCAGCACATCGCTCAGGGCGTTGAGCATTTGCTTGAAGACGGGAACGGAAGCGGCGTACAGGGAAATGGTCATGATGGTCTCGACACAGGTGGCGGGAATACAGCGAGCGAGGATTATAGCCACAGCCCATGGCCGCCGTGGGTTTATCCGGAACCGCCCTGGCGATAGACGCTGGGGGCCACGCCGAACCAGCGCTTGAAGCTCTGGGAAAAACTCGACAGGTCGCTGAAACCGAGGCGCTCGGCGACCTGGGTCAGGCTCAGGCCTGGGTTGGCCAGCAACTCCAGGGCCTGGGCACTGCGTTGCTGGAGCAGCAACTGGCGATAGCTGGTGCCCTCCTCCTGCAGGCGGCGCTTGAGGGTGCGCACGCTGGTGCGGGTCAGGCGGGCCATGCTCGGCAGGTCCGGCACGCTGCCCGCCGGCAGCGCTTCCAGTTGCTGGCGTACCTGGGCCGCTGCCCCCGGATGCGCTTGCCGACGCTCCAGCAATTGCGCACACAGCTGCTCGCACATGGACACCGTGAGCGGATTGGCCTGGGGCAAGGGGCGATCCAGAAAGCGCCGCTCGAACACCAGGCTATGGCGGTCTGCCCGATACTCGGGGGCCAGGCCGAAGATCCCCTGCGCCGCGCCAGTGCCACGGACCGCGGGCGGGGCGCCGCAACGGGTCAGCCGCAGCAGTTGGAAGTCCTGGCCGACGATCTCCTGCATCAGCACCGCTGCAGCAGCCATGTCCCGCTCCAGCAGAAAGGTGCGCACCGCGGCATCCGCCACCGGCGGCTCGCCGAAGGTCAGCACTCCCTGCCCGGGTTCCTGGCAATAGCCGATCGTGGCGAAGGCATAGGTCAAGGGCAGAAAGCGCAGGGCCAGGTTCAAGGCGGCCGCCGGGGTCGCGCTGCTGATCAGGCCATAGCCGAACAGGCCATAGGTGGAGAAGTGATAGCGCGTGCCCACTTCATAACCCAGGCCCGGAGGATGCCCCAGCAATGCCAGCAGGTTGCTCACCAGGCGCAATTCCTGGGCTGCCGACAACAGGCTGTTGGGGTCCTGCAACTGCTCCATGGACAGCCCGGAACCGGCCAGCAAACGCGCCAGCGCCAGACCCTTTTCGCGACCATAGTTCACCAGCAGCAAGGCGCTGGAGGGTCCGCGGGTGAACGACTGAATGGGCATGCGCCTGACTCATCAGCTGATGATTTGGCCCAAATACTAAAACACTTGTCCCGTTCCAGCATGGGGTCCGCGTCCGATTGCCCCCATGCTTTACTCACCGGGGCCGCACCGCCGACACAGGGCAATGGCACCGGGAGGACCCGTCCTGCCCCCCCACAACAAGAACAACGAGGTCGTCATGCCCGCATCCCTACCTGCCGCGAACCCGCCATCCGCCCCCGACAGCCCCCTTGACGCCATCATCATCGGCAGCGGCTTCGGCGGCCTGGGCATGGGCATCGCCCTGCGCAAGGCCGGCGTCGGCCGCTTCATCATCCTGGAGAAAGGCCAGGACGTCGGCGGGGTCTGGCGCGACAACCGCTATCCCGGCGCCGCCTGCGACGTGCCTTCGCACCTGTATTCGTTTTCCTTCGAGCCCAATCCGCACTGGTCCCGGGTCTTCGCGCCCCAGGCGGAAATCCATGATTACCTGCGGCATTGCGCCCGTACCTACGGCCTGGAGGCGCACCTGCACTTCGGCGCCGAAGTCAGCCATGCCGAATTCGACGAGGGCGAAGCCTGCTGGCGGGTCACCCGCAGCGATGGCCAGGTGCACCGGAGCCGCCTGCTGATCAGCGCCACCGGCCAGTTGAGCCGCCCCGCCCTGCCGCAGCTGCCGGGCATGCAGACCTTCAAGGGCCACGTGTTCCATTCCGCGTCCTGGGATCACCACTACCCCCTGGCCGGCAAGCGGGTCGCGGTGATCGGCACCGGTGCCTCGGCCATCCAGTTCGTGCCGCAAATCGCCGATCAGGTGGCGGCGCTCAAGGTCTTCCAGCGTTCGCCGGCCTACATCATGCCCAAGGCCGACCGGCCCTACAGCCCCGGGGAGAAACAGCGCTGCGCACGGTTTCCCCTATGGATGAAGCTGGTCCGCGCCACCCATTACCTGCATTTCGAGTCCCGGGCGCTGGGCTTCACCCGTCTGCAGGGCCTGACCCGCTGGGTAGTCGGCCGGCCTTTTCACCGGCTGTTGAACGCTTCGGTGCCCAGCCCCGAACTGCGCCGGAAGATGACCCCGGACTACCCCATCGGCTGCAAGCGCATCCTGCTCTCCAACGACTACCTCGAGACCTTCGCCAAACCCCATGTCGAGCTGCTGACCCAGGGCATCCGGCGCATCACCGAACAGGGCATCGAGACCCTGGATGGCCAGCAGCATGAGGTGGACGCGATCATCTACGGCACCGGTTTCGCCGCCACCGAGTTCCTTTCGCCCATGCGCATCACCGGCCGCGACGGACTCGACCTGAACCAGGCCTGGCAGCAGGGTGCGTCCGCCTACCTGGGGCTCAGCGTGCCCGGTTTCCCCAACTTCTTCATGCTCTACGGCCCCAACACCAACCTGGGCCACAACTCCATCATCCATATGCTGGAAAGCCAGATCTCCCATGTCATGCAGGCCCGCCAGGCACTGCTGGCCAGTGGCGCCAGCACCCTGGAGGTGGACGAGTTGCCCCACCGGCGCTTCCAGCAACGGATCCAGCGCCGCCTGGCGACCTCGGTGTGGAGCGGCTGCAAGAGTTGGTATGTCGACGAACGAGGCCACAACAGCACCAACTGGCCCGGCTTCACCTGGTCCTATCGCTGGCTGGCCCGTTATGCCGGGCTGGCGGCCTATCGCCTGGCCAGTCCCTTAGCGGCAGACGCGCCGGTCAGCGACGGGCTGCGAGTTGCGTCACCTCGGGACTGGCTGGAACGGGGCCAGGCGGCGCTGCTGCGGCTGGTGCTGCGGGCCAGCTTCAAGGCCCTGATCGGCCCGCCACGGGCCCTGGCCAGCCAACGCAAGATCGTCAGCGGCCTCTCCCGGCTGATGCCCGGCACACCGGGGGTGAGCCGCCGACGCACGCAGCTGGGCGAGCTGGCGTTGCAGATCGTCGACCCCAAGGCCGGCCCCGGCACCGGGGTCATTCTCTACCTGCACGGCGGTGCCTTCTGCCTGGGCAGCGCGGACACCCACTACAGCATCACCAGCCGTCTGGCCAAGGACAGCGGCTGCGCGGTGTGGGCGCCGGACTATCGGCTGGCCCCGGAACATCCCTACCCGGCGGCCCTGGACGATTGCCTGGCCTGCTATGACGCGATCCGCGCCCAGGGCTGCCCGGCGGAGCAACTGCTGATTGCCGGCGACTCCGCTGGCGGCGCCCTGGTGCTGGCCCTGGCCCTGGCCTTGAAGGAACGGGGCGAGCCCATCGCCGCCGGGCTGATACTGCTGTCGCCGCTCACCGATCTCGAACTGACTGGCGCCAGCCTGCAAACCCGGGCCGCGGTCGACCCGATGCTGCACCGCGACTGGCTGGAACAGGCCCTTAAGGCCTATGGGGCACCGCCGCGACCGCTGTGGCATCGCCCCCTGGAGGCGGACCTGAGCGGCCTGCCGCCGATGCTGATCCAGGTGGGCGACCAGGAACTGCTGCTGTCCGACTCCAGCCGCCTGGCCGAACGCGCCAGGGCCTGCGGCGTGCCCTGCCAGCTGGAAATCCACGAGGGGCGCTGGCATGTCTTTCAGTTGCAGGCCTTCTACCTGCGCTCCGCCCGCAATGCCCTGCGCAGCGTTGTTCGCTTTGCCCGGCAACGCCTGGACCAGCCGGTGGCGGCCGCCACCCAACGGAGTGCGGTAGCGGCCGTGGCACCGACAACCGCCTGAAGCTTCGTCCGTCGCGCGGCCTCTTCGGGGTCGCGCGGCCGGGGTTAACCCCTGGTAACCAAGTTCCGATGGCCAGAAGCGGGTTCTGCAGGTAAAACAGAGCCCCTCGAAGGCGGCCGCCACGCCCCTCCCCATCAGTGACCAAGGGATCAGTACTCATGAGCAGCGAACACGAAACCCCAAGCGAAGCCCTGCGTCTTGGCAGCACGGAAATCCGCCTCCTGGGTTCGTTGATCGAAAAGCAGGCCACCAGCCCGGAAACCTATCCCCTGACCCTCAATGCCCTGGTGCTCGCCTGCAATCAGAAAACCAGCCGCGAACCGGTGATGAACCTGACCCAGGGCCAGGTCGGGCAAAGCCTGCGCAGCCTGGAGGCCCAGGGCTTCACCCGGCTGGTCATGGGCAGCCGCGCCGACCGCTGGGAGCAGCGCCTGGACAAGGCCCTGGAACTGGTGCCGGCGCAGTTGATCCTGTGCGGCCTGATGTTTCTGCGGGGCCCGCAGACGGTCAATGAACTGCTGACCCGCAGCGGGCGCATGCATGACTTCGAAGACAGCGAGCAGGTCCTGCACCAGCTCGAACGCCTGGTCGCTCGCGGCCTGGCCCTGCACCTGCCGCGCCAGGCCGGCCAGCGCGAGGACCGCTACACCCACGCCCTGGGTGACCCGGCGGACATCGAAGCCATACTCGCCGCCCGCGGCAACCCGGCGCCAGGCAGCACTGGCGGCGCCGTTTCGCCGGAACGCATCGAAGAACTGGAAGCGCGGATCGCCGCTCTGGAAGAACGCCTGGCCCGCCTGGAGGGCTGAGCCCCCCGCACACCCTGTAGGCGGGTTTCAGGCCCGGGCGAAGGCCACGGCCTGCTGGAACTGCTCCTCGCTCGGGCGCACGCCGGTGTACAGCACGAACTGCTCCAGCGCCTGGAGGGCGATCACTTCCAGGCCGGTGATCACCTGCTTGCCTTCAGTTCGGGCGCGCTGGATCAGCGGGGTTTCTGCCGGAATCGCCACCACGTCGAATACGGTGCCCGCGGCCTGGATCGCTTCCACCGGGAACGCCAGTTGCTCGGCCTCCGGGCCGCCGCTCATGCCAATCGGGGTGACGTTGACCAGCATCTGCGGCCGCAGTTCACCCAGTTCCGCCTGCCAGCCGTACCCCAGGGAATCGGCGAGGGCCTGCCCGGCCCGGGCATTGCGCGCGACTATCACGCCATCGCGGTAACCCCCGTCGCGCAAGGCACTGGCCACCGCCTTGGCCATGCCGCCGCTGCCGCGCAGGACAAAGCGGGTGTCCTTGGGTATCCGGTGGCTGTCGAGCAGTTGGGCGACGGCCAAGTAATCGGTGTTGTAGGCCTTGAGATGGCCATTGGTGTTGACGATGGTGTTGATCGACTGGATCGCCCGGGCCGAGGCGTCCAGCTCGTCCACCAGGGCAATGCAGGCTTCCTTGAACGGCATGGACACGCCGCAGCCGCGAATGCCCAGGGCGCGGATGCCGCCCACGGCGCCCGGCAGATCCTGGCTGCTGAAGGCCTTGTAGTAAAAATTCAGACCCAACTGCTCATACAGATGGTTGTGAAAACGCAGGCCGAAATTCCCCGGACGCCCTGACAGCGACATACACAACTGGGTGTCTTTGTTGGGGCTCATCTGCATGTTGATCTCCTTGGAGCGCATTTTCGGATGGACGGGATTAGCCAGCCCTCGGGTTGTGCCCGATGATATCGACGTTGACTGGAAGACGGCCTGTAGTCCCCGGACGAGGTAAAGAAGCCGGTACACGACCTTACACAAACTTTACTCGGCGGCCGTGCTGTTTTTCAGAAAAACGCTGTCATAGATGTATCCCCGCGACAGTCCTCGCGTCTATCGCAGACCGAGCGCTGGGGTCGGAACCGAGGAATAGCCATGATGCGTAACATCCCCAAGATAGCCTTGCTCGTTGGTGCACTCGCTGTCGCCGGCCAAGCATCCGCCCACGGTGGCGGCTGGGGTGGCCCGGCGGTGTTCGGTGCAGTGGTCGGCGCGACGGTGGTGGGTTCGGTGATCGCCAACCAGAGCCGCCCGGTGTACGTGCAACAGCCGGTCTACGTTCAGCCGCAGCCGGTGTATGCCGCACCGCCTCCGGTCTATTACCAGCCGCAGCCGGTGTACGTGGAGAGCCCGCCGGTCTATTACCGTCCGGCCCCGGTGTACTACGGCCCGCCTCCCGGCTATTACGGCCCGCCGCGCCATTACTACTACGGTCCTGGCCGCTGGTAAGCCAGGAGTCCCTGCCACAGGCCCCGCCTCACCCGCGGGGCCTGTGGCGTTTTGCCGTCACGCAAACGTCTGAATAAATCTTGCAAAGGTCGCTACCGGGACAGCTTTTACGTTTGAATCCGGCAATAGTGTTGCCAGCGGCAGCCCCTGTGCAGAAGACTGTGGCTGTCATATTTATGTCATGCCGGGTCCGCAAGATCGGATCTGTCCACAAAACAGCCCCATAACAACAAGGACGACGCCCATGCCGACACAGAACCCCCACCACTCGCCCACCCTGGGCACCGCCAGCAAGGTGTACAGCGCCCTGACCGAGCTCAAGCAACTGGAAGGCCATCGCAGCGCCAAGTTCCTGGCATTGCTGGCCGAGCACCTGGTGCGCAAGGGCCTGCTGCACGACCCGGAAGTGGTCCATATGCTCGATCAGGTCGTGGACTGAGCGGACCGCCGCCCTTTTTTCGCCGCAATCAATGTCCACTATCGAGCGCGTTGATTTTTCGTGGAACCCGCAGGTCCGTAAGGTAGCCCCCATAGATCGATGGAGGTACTTATGCCCAAGGTTCAAATCATGTCCGTTATCGGCAGCGCCGTTCCCGCCTCGCTCAGGGATCTGGGGTTGCTGGCTTGCTGGTATCTGGTGCGCGACGGCGAGCCGGTCAGCGGCCCGCTCACTTCACTGAACGCGGCCCAGGCCCTGTCGCAAGAGATCGAGGGGCGCATCCTGCACGCCTGAGGCAACGGTCGCTGTATCCGCCGCCGGAATGCACGGCCCATAGATCCAGATCAATGAACGCTGCTGGCCGGCGCCTTACTCTCGCGCTCTTTTGCCATCGACAGCCGCCATGACGTCCCTCGCCCGCCCCGAACTGCTCGCCCCCGCCGGCACCCTGAAAAACATGCGCTACGCCTTCGCCTACGGCGCCGACGCGGTGTACGCCGGCCAGCCGCGCTACAGCCTGCGGGTGCGCAACAACGAATTCGACCACGCCAACCTGGCCCTCGGCATCCGTGAGGCCCAGGCCCAGGGCAAGCGCTTCTACGTGGTGGTCAACATTGCCCCGCACAACGCCAAGCTCAAGACCTTCCTCAAGGACCTGGAGCCGGTGATCGCCATGGCCCCGGACGCGCTGATCATGTCCGACCCGGGGCTGATCATGCTGGTGCGCCGGCACTTCCCGCAGATGCCGATCCACCTGTCGGTGCAGGCCAACACAGTGAACTGGGCCAGCGTCGAGTTCTGGCAGCAACAGGGCCTGAGCCGGATCATCCTGTCCCGCGAACTGTCCCTGGAAGAAATCGAGGAAATCCGCCAGCAGGTGCCAGCCATGGAGCTCGAAGTCTTCGTCCACGGCGCCCTGTGCATGGCCTATTCCGGGCGCTGCCTGCTGTCCGGCTACATGAACAAGCGCGACGCCAACCAGGGCACCTGCACCAACGCCTGCCGCTGGAAATACCAGGCCCAGGAGGCCACGGAAAACCTCACCGGCGAGATCGTCCAGCAGTTCCAGCCGGAACCGACCCTGGGCCTGGGCGCGCCGACCGACCAGGTGTTCCTGCTGCGCGAGGCCAATCGCCCGGACGAGGCGATGCCGGCCTTCGAGGACGAACACGGCACCTACATCATGAATGCCAAGGACCTGCGGGCGGTGCAGCATGTCGGGCGCCTGGCGCGGATGGGCGTGCACTCGCTGAAGATCGAGGGCCGCACCAAGTCGCACTTCTACTGCGCCCGCACCACCCAGGTCTATCGCCGGGCCATCGACGACGCGGTGGCCGGCCGCGAGTTCGACCGCAGCCTGATGAACGACCTGGAGTCCCTGGCCCAGCGCGGCTACACCGAGGGTTTCCTGCGCCGCCACGTGCACGACGAATACCAGAACTACCAGAACGGCAGCTCGGTCTCGGAGCGCCAGCAGTTCGTCGGCGAACTCACCGGCGAACGCCGGGACCGCCTGGCCGAAGTGCGGGTGAAGAACCGCTTCGCCCTGGGCGACCACATGGAGCTGATGACGCCCAAGGGCAACTTCCACTTCGACCTGCACCAGTTACAGAACGTGCGTGGCGAGTCGATCGAGGTCGCCCCGGGGGACGGGCACACGGTGTACCTGCCGATCCCCGATGCGGTGGATCTGCACTTTGCCTTGTTGATGCGCGATGTGACGTCGAACGGCGCGGTGTAATCCCGATCGACACGGCGTCTTTACGGACGCCATCGCGGGCCAGTCGGATCGCCGCCCGCTCGCTCCGACAGGACGTCATTCTGTCGGATCGATTGCCCGCGCGCCCGACCCCGTAGCCGCCCGCCCCCCCCCAGAATCCCCGCGCAGCGGCGGTGCCGACCGGTACCGCCGGGTTTTCCCACGCCCCGGACTGATATTATTATTTTCAGTATGTTGATTTCTGAAACAATACATGTCATTTATAGCCACACAAACTTCACCAGGACCCCAGCATCCCGCCAGCCCGGACGGCCCGAACCACCCCAACGCCCCCCAAGGAGTCAACAAGATGAACAAGACAGAACTTCTAGGTGCTCTGGCGCTGTGCGCCGCAAGCTTCCTGGCCCACGCCGACGAAGACAGCCTGCGTATCGGTATCGAAGCCGCCTACCCGCCCTTTTCCTTCAAGACACCGGAGGGCAACGTCAGTGGTTTCGACTACGACATCGGCAACGCCCTGTGCGAAGAGATGAAGGTCAAATGCGAATGGGTCATCCAGGAATTCGACGGCATGATCCCTTCGCTCAAAGTGCGCAAGATCGACGCCGTGCTGTCGTCGATGTCGATCACCGAAGACCGGATGAAGTCGGTGGACTTCAGCCAGAAGTACTACCACACGCCAGGCAAGTTCGCGATGAAGGCCGGCAACGTGCTCAACGACCCACGGGTCGACCTCAAGGGCAAGAAAGTCGGGGTGCAGCGCGCCTCGACCTATGACCGCTTCGCCACCGAGCAACTGGCGACCGCCGGGGTCGAGGTGGTGCGCTACGCCTCGCAGAACGAAGCCTTCCTCGATCTCGCCGCGGGGCGCCTGGACGCCACCCTCGCCGACATCGTCAATACCGACGAGAGCTTCATCAAGACCGCCGCCGGCAAAGGCTTCGCCCTGGTCGGGCCGAATATCACCGACCCGGACTATTTCGGCCGCGGCGCCGGGATCGCCGTGCGCAAGGGCGACAGCGCCAACGTCGCGCGCCTGAATGCGGCTATCGACGCGATCCGCGCCAACGGCAAGTACCAGCAGGTCATGGCCCGCTACTTCGCGTTCGACATCTACGGCGAATAAGCCTGACCCATCGCCCCGGCACCGACTCGTCGCGGTGCCGCTTCGGGCCTGTTTTGCGCCTGCGTGGCGCTCGCTTGAGGAACTTCATCATGCTCCACGGCTACGGATCGAGCATTCTCGATGGTGCCTGGCTGACCATTAACCTGGCCCTGACCTCCATGGCCCTGGCCATTGCCCTGGGCCTGATCGGCGCGGCCTTTCGCCTGTCGCCGCTCAGGTGGCTGGCGCTGCTGGGCGAGGGTTACACCACCCTGATCCGCGGGATCCCCGACCTGGTACTGATCCTGCTGATCTTCTACGGCGGCCAGGACCTGGTGAACCGCATCGCCCTGGCGCTCGGCTACACCCGCTACCTGGACATCAATCCCTTTATCGCCGGCGTCTGCACCATGGGCTTCATTTTCGGCGCCTACCTCTCGGAGACGTTTCGCGGCGCCTTCATGGCGATCCCCAAGGGCCAGGCCGAGGCCGGCATGGCCTATGGCATGCGGGGCAGCCAGGTGTTCTGGCGGATCCTGGTCCCGCAGATGATCCGCTTCGCCATTCCCGGCTTCACCAACAACTGGCTGGTGCTGACCAAGTCCACCGCGCTGATCTCGGTGATCGGCCTGCAGGACATGATGTTCAAGGCCAAGAACGCGGCGGACGCCACCCATGAACCCTTCACCTTCTTTCTTGCCGTGGCGGCGCTGTATCTGCTGCTGACCAGCCTGTCCTTGCTGGTGCTGCGCTATCTGGAAAAACACTACTCGGTCGGCATCAAAGCCGCCGAACTGTGATTGGGAGCCCCCATGATGCTCGACTACCACCTGATCTGGGACAACCTGCCGCTGTACCTCGGCGGCGTCCTGGTGACCTTGAAAGTGTTGCTGATTTCCCTGGCCGGCGGCCTGCTGCTGGCGATCCCCCTGGCGCTGATGCGAGTGTCCCGCTCGCCGCTACTCTGCTTCCCGGCCTGGCTCTACACCTACGTGATCCGTGGCACGCCGATGCTGGTGCAGCTGTTCCTGATCTACTACGGCCTGGCCCAGTTCGAAGCGGTACGCCAGAGCCTGCTCTGGCCCTACCTGTCCAGCGCGACCTTCTGCGCCTGCCTGGCCTTCGCCCTCAATACCGGCGCCTATAGCGCGGAATTGCTGGCCGGCAGCCTGAAGTCCACCGCCCACGGCGAGATCGAGGCCGCCCGGGCCATGGGCATGTCGCGCGGCACCCTGTACCGGCGCATTCTCCTGCCGTCGGCCTTGCGCCGGGCGCTGCCGCAGTACAGCAACGAAGTCCTGATGATGCTGCAGACCACCAGCCTGGCGTCCATCGTCACCCTGGTCGACATCACCGGTGCCGCGCGCACCGTCAGCTCGCGGTTCTACCTGCCGTTCGAGGCCTTCATCACCGCCGGGCTCATCTACCTGGTCCTGACCTTCATTCTGGTGCGCCTGTTCAAGCGGGCCGAACGCCGCTGGCTGGCGTACCAGGCCCCGCGCAAGCACTAAGGAGTTGTTATGGAGCACATTCAATACCGTTTGCCGTGGAGCGCCTCCGGCACCGAACGCCAGCTGTCGCTGTTCCGTTTTGGCAGCGGGCCGCGCAAGGCCTATATCCAGGCCTCCCTGCATGCCGACGAGCTGCCGGGCATGCGAGTGGCCGTCGAGCTCAAGCGCTGCCTGCTCTCACTGGAAGCCCAGGGCCGCCTGAACGGCACGATCGAACTGGTGCCGATCGCCAACCCGATCGGCATCGCCCAGATGTTCCAGGCGACCCATCAAGGCCGCTTCGAATTCGGCAGCGGCAAGAACTTCAATCGCGACTTCCCGGAGTTGACCGACACCGTCGCTGCGCGCCTGGCCGGACGCCTGGGCGACGATGCCGACACCAACATCGCGCTGATCCGCCGCGCCATGGGCGAGGCCCTCGAACAGCTGCCGGCGCCGGCATCGGAACTCGACGGCCTGCGCCGCCTGTTGTTGCAGCACGCCTGCGACGCCGACGTGGTGCTGGACCTGCACTGCGATTTCGAGTCGGTGATGCTGCTGTACGCCATGCCGCAGAACTGGCCGCGCCTGCACTCCCTGGCCGCGCGCCTGTACGCCGATGTCGCGCTGCTGGACGAGGCCGCGGGCGGCAGCGCCTTCGACGAGGCCTGCGCCAGCCCCTGGCTGCAGCTGGCCCAGCGCTTTCCAGAGGCCGATATTCCACTGGCGTGCGTGGCCACCACCATCGAACTGCGCGGCATGGCCGACACCGAACGCGAGCCCTGCGTCGACAGCGCCCAGGCCATTCTCGGCTACCTCGCCGACCAGGGCCTGATCCGCGGCGATTGGCCGGCGCCGCCGCCTTGCACCTGTGAGGCGACCCCTTTCGCCGGGGCGCAGTACGCCTACGCGCCGCACCCGGGGGTGGTGAGCTACCTGCAACCGCTGGGTGCCCGGGTCTCGGTGGGCGATCCGCTGTTCGAAGTCATCGACCCCCTGACCGATCGCCACAGCCTGGTGCACGCCGACACCGACGGCATCCTCTATGCCCGCGAACGCCTGCGTTTTGCCCAGCCCGGTCTGTGGCTGGCCAAGGTGGCCGGCAATACCCCCATTCGCCAGGGTCGCTTGCTCAGCGACTGACTCCCGAGAATCGCAACCATGTACACACTTGAAATCCAGGATCTGCACAAAAGCTACGGCGCCCACCAGGTGCTCAAGGGCGTGTCCCTGCAAGCCAAGGCCGGCGACGTGATCAGCCTGATCGGCTCCAGCGGCTCGGGCAAAAGCACCTTCCTGCGCTGCATCAACCTGCTGGAGCAGCCCAGCGCGGGCAGCATCGTGCTCAATGGCGAAGCCCTCAAGCTGCGCGCCAACAAACTCGGCGAACTCAAGGCCGCCGAACCCCGGCAGTTGCAACGCATGCGCTCGCAGCTGTCGATGGTGTTCCAGCACTTCAACCTGTGGTCGCACATGAGCGTCCTGGAAAACGTCATGGAGGCCCCGGTGCAGGTGCAGGGCCTGAGCAAGCAAGAGGCGCGGGAAAAGGCCGAGCACTACCTGAACAAGGTCGGTGTGGCCCACCGCATGGGCGCCTGGCCGGCCCATATGTCCGGCGGCGAGCAACAGCGGGTGGCGATTGCCCGGGCGCTGGCCATGGAGCCGGAAGTGATGCTGTTCGACGAACCGACCTCGGCGCTCGACCCGGAACTGGTCGGCGACGTGCTCAAGGTGATGCAGGACCTGGCCCAGGAAGGCCGCACCATGGTGGTGGTGACCCATGAAATGGGCTTTGCCCGCGAGGTCTCGAACCAGGTGGTGTTCCTGCATCAGGGCCTGGTGGAAGAGCGCGGCGACCCGCGGGAAGTGCTGCTCAAGCCGCAGTCCGAACGCCTGCAGCAGTTCCTCGCCAACAACCTGAAGTGACCCGGCGCGTCGCCCCCCTGGCGCTGCACGCCGGGGGGCGGCTTCGGATACACTCCAGCCTGCCTTGTGCCCCCCTTCTTCAACCTCAGGACATGTTGAGCCGGATATGCCGACCCCACTGAAAGACACCACGGTCTATGCCGCGCCGGTGATGCGCAAACTGGCGCAAATCGTGACCGAACTGCCGCCCTCGCTGCGCAAGGTGGCGGACTTCATCCTGCGTCATCCCCTGCGCGCGGCGACCCTGACCATCGAGGAAATGGCCCAGGCGACGGCAACCTCGCCGGCGGCGGTCAACCGCCTGGCCAAGACCCTCGACCTCGGTGGTTATACCGGCATGAAGGCCGAGCTGGTGGCGACGCTGCAGCAAATGGTGTCGCCGGTGGACAAGCTGCGCAACGAGCTGGCCCATCGCCCCGGTGGCACCTTCGGCCTGCACGAGCAGATCCAGAGCGCCAGCAGCAACCTCGCCACGGCGGCGACCAACAACCAGGCCGAGACCTTCGACGCCTTCGTCACCCGCCTGATCCAGGCGCGCAAGATCTACATCCTGGGGTTCGGCAACAGTGTCTACTTCGCCGGTCTCGCCGCCTCGACCCTGATGCCCTTCTGCGCCGACGCCTGCGCCATCAGCATGGAAGGCGGCAACGAAAACGCCGCCTACCGGCTGGCGGCGATCACCGATCAGGATCTCTTGCTGGCGATCTCCCTGCCGCGCTACTCCCTGGATACCCTGCAACTGGCGCGGTTCGCCAACGAACGCGGCGCCACGGTGCTGGCGATCACCGACTCCCCCGCCTCGCCGCTGACCGGCATCGCCGAACACACGCTGTTCGCCCCCGCCGACCACCCGGTCATGACCAGCTCCAATATCGCGGTGCTGGCCCTGATCGAGGGGCTGGTGGCGAGTGTGATGGCGCGCAACAAGGAAGCGGTCAAGCTGGCGACCGAGCTGACCGAAAGCGTGATGTCCTACCTGCATATCCCGGGCAGCAGCAAACCGCGGAAGAAGTGAGGCCGCTTGATCGGCAGGGTCGGGGTGTCGAGGGGATGCTGTTGACGTCATCGCGGGCAAGCTCCGCTCCTACAGAAGACCGTAGGAGCGGAGCTTGCCCGCGATAGCGATCTTGAAGACTCAGATACGGAACTGCCCCACCAGCTTGCCCAGGCGCTGCCCGAGGTCCGCCAGGCTGCGCGAGGTCTGGGCGCCGAGCTGGGTTTCGTCGGCGACGCTGTCCACCGCCACCGCGATCTGATGCACGCTGCGGTTGATCTCTTCGGCCACTGCGGTCTGCTCTTCCGCGGCACTGGCGATCTGCGCGTTCATCGAATTGATGGTGCCGATCAACTGCGCCATGGCATCCAGCGACGCCCCGGCCTCGTTGGCCTGGTGCGAGGTGCCGTCGCCGGCATCGCTGGAACGGCGCATGGCGTCCACCGCGGTGCGCGTGCCTTGTTGCAGGCGGTCGATCATGCCCTGGATTTCCTGGGTGCTCTGCTGGGTCCGGCTGGCCAGTGCCCGGACCTCGTCGGCCACCACCGCGAAGCCACGCCCAGCCTCACCGGCCCGCGCCGCCTCGATGGCCGCGTTGAGGGCCAGCAGGTTGGTCTGCTCGGCGATCGAGCGGATCACATCCAGCACGCTGACAATCGACGCCACGTCCTTCTGCAGGCTGTCCAGGGAGGTGCCGCTGCTGCGGATATCGCTGACCAGCGCATGGATCTGCTGGATGCTGCCGTCCACCACGCGCTTGGCCGCCTGGCCTTCCTCATCGGTCTGCTGCGCCGCCACCGCCGCGCCCTGGGCACTGCGTGCCACTTCCTGGGCCGCCGAAGACATCTGGTTGATCGCCGTGGCCACCTGGTCGGTCTCGTGGCGCTGGCGCTCCATGGCCTGCTCGGAACGCTGGGCCTGTTCGGAGACCTGGGTCACCAGCCCGGTCAACTGGCCGGTCATCTCGGTGATCTGCCGCACCAGGCCGTGGATCTTGTCGACGAAGCGGTTGAAGGAACCGGCCAGATCGCCCAGCTCATCCTGGCTGGTGATCGCCAGGCGACGGGTCAGGTCGCCCTCGCCGGCGGCGATGTCGTCGAGGTTGAGCTTCATCAGGCCCAGCGGCCGCAGGATGGTGTTGGCCACCAGCATGCCGAGCGCGGCGATCACCAGCAGCACCACCACCGCGATGCCGACGATGCTCAAGACCATGCCCTGCATGCGCTGGTTGACGCTGGCCTCGACCTCGGCCACCTGGGCGTCGATGCCGTCCAGGTTCACCGACGAGCCGACCACCATGTCCCACTTGGCCAGGTATTCGGTGTAGCCCAGTTTCGGCACCAGCACGTCGCTGCCCGGCTGGGTCGAGCTGTACTGCACATAGTGGGTGCCGTCCTTGCCGACCTTGACCAGCTCGCGGTTGACGTACACGCCGTTGGGGTCGCGGTTGTCCTTGAAGCTCTTGCCGACGCCGTCCGGGCTGTTGCCCTTGAACAGGCGCACCGTCTCGGAGTCGTAGCCGAAGAAGTAACCGTCCTTGCCGTAGGTGATGTTCGACAGCAGCTTCACCACCTGGGCGCGGGCCGCCGTATCCCCGGGCGCCGCCGCGTCGTAGAGCGGGCGGACCGTGTTCAGGGCGACTTCCACATAGCTCTGCAGGGTGGTCTTGGCTTCGCCGAGCAGGCGCTGGCGGGTCTCGTCCACCTCCTTGCGCGCCTGTTCCTTGAGCATGAAGACCGTGGTCAGGCTGATCACCAACGCAAACAGCAGGACCGGGAGGACCGCGAGGGACAGGACTTTGCCCTTCAGACTTAGGCGCATGGGAGGCTCACTCTTGATGTTATTGGCGTGATACCGCCTTAACGGCACGCCGGGTCAAAAGTTGAGTGGCACGGAACCAGGGAGTGCGCGGCGCCCTTGGGATTTTTCGCGAGCAAGCTTCGCTCCTACAGGCAACAGCGCAACCGCTTTTCTGTAGGAGCGAAGCTTGCTCGCGATGGGAACAACGCGGTGCAGCTGAAACCCCGCGGACTCAGAGCACCATCGCCGCCACCCAGCCGAAGGCCAGCAGCGGCAGGTTGTAGTGCAGGAAGGTCGGGACCACGGTGTCCCAGATATGGTGGTGCTGGCCGTCGATGTTCAGGCCGGAGGTCGGGCCCAGGGTCGAGTCCGAGGCCGGCGAGCCGGCATCGCCCAGGGCGCCGGCGGTGCCGACGATGCAGACGATCGCCAACGGGCTGAAGCCCAACTGCACACACAGCGGCACGAAGATGGTCGCGAGGATCGGCACCGTGGAGAACGACGAACCGATGCCCATGGTCACCAGCAACCCCACCAGCAACATCAGCAAGGCGCCGACGCCCTTGCTGTGGTCGATCCAGCCAGCCGAGGCCTCCACCAGGGTCTTGACCTCGCCGGTGGCCTTCATCACTTCGGCGAAACCGGCGGCGGCGATCATGATGAAGCCGATCATCGCCATCATCTTCATGCCTTCGGTGAACAGGTCGTCGGTCTCGCGCCAGCGCACGATGCCCGACACCGAGAAGATCAGGAAGCCCGACAGCGCGCCGATAATCATCGAATCCAGCAACAGCTGAATGACAAAGGCCGCGACGATCGCCACGCCCGCCACCAGCAGCGTGCGCGGGTTGTATTGCACCGTCACCTGCTCGACCTTCTCGATCAGCTCCAGGTCGTACACGCGCTTCTTGCGGTAGCTGACAAAGGCCAGCAACAGGCCGAAGACCATGCCCAGGGCCGGAATGCCCATGGCGTGGGTGACGTTGATATCGCTGACGTCCACGCCGCTGCGGGCGACGTTGGCCAGCAGGATCTCGTTGAGGAAGATGTTGCCGAAACCCACCGGCAGGAACATATAGGGCGTGATCAGGCCGAAGGTGATGACGCAGGCGATCAGCCGCCGGTCCAGCTGCAGCTTGCTCAGCACATACAGCAGCGGCGGCACCAGCAGCGGAATGAAGGCGATATGGATCGGCAGGATGTTCTGCGACGCGATGGCCACCACCCACAACAGGCCGATCAGCAACCATTTGACGCTGCCACCACCGTGGTGGTCCTGGCGGTCCACCAGCAGCAGGATCTTGTCCGCCAGGGCGTGGGCCAGGCCGGACTTGGCGATCGCCACCGCGAAGGCGCCGAGCAAGGCGTAGGACAAAGCCACCGTCGCCCCGCCGCCCAGGCCGTTGTTGAACGCCTTGAGAGTCGCCTCGATACCCAGGCCACCGGTCAGCCCCCCCACCAGCGCGCCTACGATCAGCGCGATCACCACATGCACGCGGGACAGGCTGAGGATCAGCATGACGCCAACCGCGGCAATTACTGCATTAATCATCGTTACCTCATGGCACTGCGACGGGAAAACGCCGCAAAGGGAATGAGTCCGGCCAGAGGGCAACCACTGCCGACGCCGGATTGAAAAGGAGGGTCTTATTAGAGGGCGCGCACTTTGCAGCAGCGGGCAACGCTTGTCAAAACCCGGGATTGCGCCTGCGCCCTCTGTAGCCGCTGCGGAGCCCGCGAGGCTGCGATCGGTCTGGGCGGCATTCCGACGCAGCGGCCGTAAAACGGGCGACCGTGTTCAACCTGCCCCACTGCAGCGGCCGGTTTGCGGCTCCTGCGGAGCCGATCGCAGCCTGCGGCAGCGGCTTGCATCTACAGGCAGCGGCGGGAAAATTCGAACGAGCGTTTAAAGAAAGCCGTTCGTCGGCCGATAAGGTGCAAAGTCTCAGATAAATATCGAATAAGGACGTCTCCATGTCGCTCAGACAACTTTCCATCCAATGGAAGATCACCCTGCTCGCCGGACTCTGCCTGGCCGGCATCGTGACCCTGTTGGTGGGGCTTTCGCTGTATCGCATGGAGCACAGCTCCGAACTGGTGAAGGCGTCGAGCATGGAGATGCTCAACGAAGCCGCCCAGGCCCGCATCGAGGCCCAGGGCGAAGTCCAGGCGCTGGGGATCCGCCAGCAGTTCATGGACGCCTATCAATACGGCCACGGTTTCTCGCGCCAGGTGCTGTTCCTGCGCGAACAGGCCGAGAAGCGTTTCCTCGATGCCTTCGACCTGCGCGAGGACCTGACCCGCCAGGTCAAGTCGGCGCTACAGGCCAACCCTGAGCTGCTCGGCCTGTCGCTGGTGTTCGAAGCCAACGCCCTGGACGGCAAGGACCAACTCTTCACCGGCCAGAGCGAACTGGGCAGCAACGACAAGGGCCGCTTCGCCCTGTACTGGTCGCAGCCGACTCCGGGCCAACTGACCTCCATGGCGCTGCCGGAAAGCGACATGAGCGACACCACCACCGGCCCCAGCGGCCAGCCGGCCAACGCCTGGTTCACCTGCCCGCGCAGCACCCTCAAGCCCTGCGTGATCGAGCCCTACTTCTATGTGATCGACGGCCAGAACGTGCTGATGACCAGCATCGTGTTCCCGCTGATGGTGGACGGCAAAGTCATCGCCTCGCTGTCGGTGGACATCAACCTCAACAGCCTGCAGTCGGTCAGCCAGCAGGCGAGCAAGAAGCTCTACGACGGCCAGACCGATGTCAGCATCATCAGCCCCGTCGGCCTGCTCGCCGGCTACAGCGCCGACGCCAGCAAGCTCAGCCAGCGCCTGGACCAGCTGGACCCGGCCAACGGCGCCGAACTGATCCGCCGGCTGTCGGCCAGCACCCGGACCCAGAGCCTGCACAACAACAGTGAATTGAAAGTGCTGTCGCCCTTCACCCCGATTCCCGGTGGCAAACCCTGGGGCGTGCTGCTGGAAGTGCCGGAGCGGGTCCTGGTGGGCCCGGCCGAAGCGCTGAAAGACCAGCTGGACCAGAGCAACCACAGCGGCACCCTGATCGAACTGAGCCTGGGCCTGCTGGCCGCGGTACTCGGCCTGCTGCTGGTGTGGCTGATGGCACGCAGCGTGACCCGGCCGATCCTCGGCGTGGCGCGCATGCTGGAAGACATCGCCAGCGGCGAAGGCGACCTGACCCGGCGCCTGGCCTACGACAAGAAGGATGAGCTGGGCCAGCTGGCTGGCTGGTTCAACCGTTTCCTCGACAAGCTGCAACCGATCATCGCCGAAGTGAAACGCTCGGTGCAGGACGCCCGCGGCACCGCCGACCAGTCCTCGGCCATCGCCACCCAGACCAGCGCCGGCATGGAGCAGCAGTATCGCCAGGTCGACCAGGTGGCCACCGCCTCCCACGAGATGAGCGCCACCGCCCAGGATGTGGCCCGCAGCGCGGCCCAGGCCGCGCAGGCCGCCCGCGACGCCGACCAGGCCACGCGCCAGGGCCTCGCCGTGATCGACCGCACCACCACGAGCATCGATCACCTGGCCGCCGACATGAACACCGCCATGACCCAGGTCGAAGGCCTGGCCGCCAACAGCGAGAAGATCGGTTCGGTGCTGGAAGTGATTCGCGCCATCGCCGAGCAGACCAACCTGCTGGCCCTCAACGCCGCCATCGAAGCCGCCCGCGCCGGGGAAGCCGGACGCGGTTTCGCGGTGGTCGCCGACGAAGTGCGCAACCTCGCCCGACGCACCCAGGAGTCGGTGGAGGAAACCCGCCTGGTCATCGAGGAACTGCAAAGCGGCACTCAGGACGTGGTCGGCTCGATGGGCAACAACCAGCGCCAGGCCCAGGGCAGCGTCGAACAGGTCGGCCAGGCGGTCACCGCCCTGCGGCAGATCGGCGAGGCGGTGACGGTGATCAGCGACATGAACCTGCAGATCGCCAGCGCCGCCGAAGAGCAAAGCGCGGTGGCCGAGGAGATCAACAACAACGTGGCGACCATCCGCGACGTCACCGAATCGCTGTCGGAACAGGCCAACGAATCGGCCCGGGTCAGCCAGTCCCTGAACAGCCTGGCCAACCAGCAGCAGAGCCTGATGGACCAGTTCCGGGTCTGACCGCCAGCCCCCTCCTCCCAGCGACGAGGGGGCTTTCTTTGTAGCCGCTGCCTCGGCAGCGGCTACAGAATCAGCGCCGTCAGCATCAACGTTCAGGCAACTCGATCAACACCCGCAAGCCACCCTGCGGACTCTCCAGCAGACGCAACTCCCCGCCCCAGCTCTGCACGATATCCCGCACGATGCCCAGCCCCAGGCCGTGGCCGTCGGTCTGTTCGTCCAGCCGCGCACCGCGGCTGAACACCTGGCTGCGCTGCTCCTCGGGGATCCCCGGACCATCGTCGTCCACCGCCAGGCCATAACCGTTGGCGGTTTGCCAAACGCTCAGCGCCACCTCGGCGTCCGCCCACTTGCAGGCGTTGTCCAGCAGGTTGCCCAGCAGTTCCAGCAGGTCTTCCCGGTCCCAGGGCAGTTGCAGGCCAGGGGCCGCCTGGAAGCTCAATTCCAGGTGCTCGCCATGGATCATGTTCAGGGTCGCCAGCAACCCCGGCAGCTCGGCGTCGCAATCGAACAGCGCACCGGGCAGCGCATCCCCGGCCAGGCGCGCGCGGTTCAGTTCGCGATTGAGCCGCTGCTGCACCTGCTCCAGCTGTTCCTGGAGGATCTTGCGCAGCTCCGGGTGGGCGTCGAGTTTCGGGTTGGAGGCCAGGCTCAGCAACACCGCCAGCGGGGTCTTCAGCGCATGCCCGAGGTTGCCCAGGGCATTGCGCGAACGCTTCAGGCTGTCTTCGGTGTGGGCCAGCAGGTGGTTGATCTGCGCCACCAGCGGCTCCAGCTCCTGCGGCACCTGTTCGTCCAGTTGCGAACGCTGGCCCCGTTGCAGCTGGGCGATCTGCTCACGGGCCTGCTCCAGCGGGCGCAAGGCACGGCGCACGGTGACCCGCTGCAGGATCAGGATCAGCAACAGGCCGGCAACGCCCAGGCCCAGGCCGACCTGCTGCATGCGCAAAAAGCTCTCGCGCACCGGGGTGTAGTCCTGGGCCACGCTGATGGAAATCGACTGCCCCAGGCGCCGGTAGTCGCTGCGCAGCACCAATAGCTGCTGGCCTTCCGGGCCCAGTTGCAGGTTGCTGTGCAGCCCGGTCTGCGCCAACTGCGGCAGGTCCTGGTCCCACAGCGAGCGGGAGCGCCAGTGCGTGTCGTCGAAGTCGATGCGGAAGTAATGCCCGGAAAACGGGCGCTGATAGGCCGGCGACAGGCGCCGCTCGTCCAGCTGCAAGCCCTGCGGGCCACGGACCAGCGCCACCAGCAGGTTTTCGCTGTCATCGCGCAGGCCGGCTTCCAGATAGCGTTGCAGGCCCATTTCGAACAGCCACAGACTGGTCTGCGCCAGCACCAGGCCGACGATCACCATCACGCTGATCAGGCCCAGGCTCAGGCGGCGCTGGATCGACCTCACCGGGCGTTCCCGCCGAACAGATAGCCCTGGCCACGGCGGGTCTCGATCACGCTGCGCCCGAGCTTGCGCCGCAGATGGTTGACGTGGACCTCCAGCACGTTGGAATCGCGCTCGGTTTCGCCGTCGTAGAGGTGTTCGGCCAGGTGGCTTTTGGAGAGGATCTGCTCCGGGTGCAGCATGAAGTAACGCAGCAGCCGGAACTCGGCGGCGGTCAGCTGGATGTCCGCGCCGTCGCGCACCACGCATTGGCGCCCCTCGTCGAGGTGCAGCCCGGCGGCCTGCAGCGTCGGCTGGTTGGCCTGGCCATGGGAACGGCGCAGCAGCGCCTGGATGCGCAGGTGCAACTCTTCCGGATGGAAGGGTTTGGTCAGGTAGTCGTCGGCGCCGGCCTTGAGGCCCTCGATGCGCTCGGCCCAGGAACCGCGGGCGGTGAGAATCAGCACCGGGGTCGCCAGGCCGCCGGCGCGCCACTGCGTCAGCACGTCCAGGCCCGGAACTCCCGGCAGGCCGAGGTCGAGCACGATCAGGTCATAGGGTTCGCTGGCACCTTGGTACAGCGCGTCGCGGCCATCGGCCAGCCAGTCCACGGCGTACCCCTGGCGGTTGAGCCCGGCCAGTAGTTCGTCGGCCAGGGAGACGTGGTCTTCCACCAGAAGCAGGCGCATCAGTCATCTTCCTTGTCTTTCAGTAGGCGGCCGGTGGCGGCGTCCAGGTCCAGCTCGCGGACCACGCCCTCGGCGGTCAGCAACTCGACTTCATAGATATAGACGTCGTGCTTTTCTTCCAACTCGGCCTCCAGCAGCTTGGCCCCGGGGTAACGGTCCAGGGCCTGCTGCAACAGCTGTTCCAGCGGCAGGATCACCCCTTGCTGGCGCAGGCGCAGGGCTTCGTCCTGGTCCAGGTCGCGGGCCAGCGCCACCCCGCAGAACGCCAGAAGCGCCAAGGCCACTTTGCTGCCGGCGCGTAGATTCACCTTCATTACGTATCCTGATGATCCTTGAGCACCTGGCCGTTCACCGCGTCCAATTCCAGGTCCCATTCAATTCCCTGGGGGTCACGCATCTCGACCTGGTAGATGTACTTGCCATACGCCTGTTCCAGCTCGGTTTCGGTGATGGTCGCGCCCGGGTGCTTGGCCAATGCCGTGGCATTGAGTTGTTCAAAGGACGCAATGGTACCAGCGTCGCGCAGTCTCAGGGCCTCGTCGGGCCCCAGGTCGCGGGCATGGACCAGGCTGGCGGTCATGCCGACGATGGCGGCGGCGAACAGGGCAGTCAGGGTTTTCATGGGGTGTCTCCGCTTTCTAGTTATGGGGGTGCTCAGGGTGCTGAAGATAACGAGCCGAACTTAATTGAAACTGAATGGCCATCATCGAAGCTCCGCAGGTTTTATTCGGCGCTGCCAGCCGCAGCTTTTATACTCACCTGCTCGCTGGAGATTGAGACCGGTATGACCGCTATCCACATCAAGTTCCCCGCCCTGACCCTCAAGGCCGGCCCCCGGGCCCTGGCTCGCATCCGCGCCAACGGCCTGCGCGCGGCCGAGGTCGGCACCCTGCCCGGCGCCGCCGGCGGCCCGAAAGCCCTGGGCATCCAGGGGCTGGACCTGGCGCTGTTCGGCGAGTGGCTGGCGGCGGCGCCCCGGGAGCGTTCGCTGATCGGCGCCTCGGTGGGTTCCTGGCGCTTCGCCAGCGCCTGCCTGCCGGACGCCGCCGAGGGCATCCGCCGCCTGGGCCAGCTGTACAACGCCCAGAGCTTCGCCAAGGGCGTGACCATGGCGCAGATCAGCCAGAGCTCGCAGCGCATGCTGGACGAACTGCTCGACGGACGCGACGCGAGCATCCTCGACAACCCGCACTACCGGCTGAACATCATGGTGGTCAAAAGCCACGGCCTGCTCGCCGACGACCATCGCGGGCGCCTGGGCCTGGGGCTGTCCTCGGTGATCGCCGACAACTTGCGCGGCCGGGCGCGCCTGGCGCGACACTTCGAACGCCTGGTGCTGCACGACCCGCGCCTGGCGCCGCCGCTACACCCCCTCGACGACTTCCCGTCGCGCTACGTGCCGCTGGACACCGGCAACCTGCGCCAGGCCCTGCTGGCCTCGGGCTCGATCCCGATGGTCATGCAGGGTGTGCGCGACCTGCCCGGCGCCGGGGCCGGCACCTTCCGCGACGGCGGCCTGCTGGACTACCACCTCGACCTGCCCTACAGCGGCGACGATATCGTGCTCTACCCGCACTTCACCGACCGGGTGATCCCCGGCTGGTTCGACAAGACCCTGCCCTGGCGCCGCGGCCACCCGGGGCGCCTGCAGGACGTGTTGCTGCTGGCCCCGTCGAAGGAGTACCTGGCGCGCCTGCCCTACGGCAAGCTGCCGGACCGCAACGACTTCAA
The DNA here is from genome assembly GCF_050280705.1 of Pseudomonas sp. NPDC089530. Taxonomy (NCBI): domain Bacteria; kingdom Pseudomonadati; phylum Pseudomonadota; class Gammaproteobacteria; order Pseudomonadales; family Pseudomonadaceae; genus Pseudomonas; species Pseudomonas sp. NPDC089530. The sequence continues at coordinate 74,673 of NZ_JBNNVU010000009.1, forward strand.
GCGCTTCATGGGCGACGACGCCAGCCGCCAGCAATACTGGCGCAGCGCGATGGACGAAAGCCGGCGCCTGGGCGACGAGTTCCTCGAGCTGGTGGATAGCGGGCGGCTTGGCGAGCGCCTCCTGACCCTTTAGTCAGTGTTTTCCCGCAACCGGGCAACCAAGCTGGTAAACTCGCCACCTGCCTTAGATCGCCCGCGGCGATAGCCACCTGACCGAGCTGACCGACACTGTGGAAATCTTCAAAGAATTTACCTTCGAATCCGCCCACCGCCTGCCCCACGTGCCGGCGGGCCACAAGTGCGGGCGCCTGCACGGCCACTCGTTCAAGGTGGCGATCCACCTGAGCGGCGACGTCGATCCGCACACCGGCTGGATCCGCGACTTCTCCGAGATCAAGGAGATCTTCAAGCCGCTCTACGAGCGCCTGGACCACAACTACCTGAACGACATTCCCGGCCTGGAAAACCCCACCAGCGAAGTGCTGGCCAAATGGATCTGGAACGAGCTCAAACCCCTGCTGCCGGAGCTGAGTGCGATCCGCATTCACGAGACCTGCACCAGCGGCTGCATCTATCGCGGCGAATAAACCCTCGCCCGCCTGGAAAAACCACCGCCCGCGGTGGTTTTTTTATGCCTATGCTTCCCGCGCAGCCCCACGCCTCGACCGGAGAACGCCCCTTCATGCCCTCGACCATCCGCCCGGCCACCACCGCCGACCTGAGCCTGATCCAGGCCATCGCCCAGGCCGCGTACGCCCCCTATATCACGCGCATCGGCCGCGAACCGGCGCCGATGCTGGAGGACTATGCCAGCTTGATCCAGGCCGGCCACGTACAGGTGCTGAGCGATGAGGAAGAGGTGGTCGGCTTTATCGTGCTGTTCCCCGCCCAGGAAGCCCTGCTGCTGGACAACCTGGCCGTCACGCCCGGCGCCCAGGGGCACGGCTACGGCCGGCAGTTGCTGGACTTCGCCGAACAGCGGGCGCTCGCGACCGGTCACAGTTGCATCCGGCTTTACACCCACGAAACCATGAGCGAAAACATTGCCCTCTATGCACGGCGCGGCTACGCCGAAACCCATCGCGCCGAGGAAGAAGGGCTGCGCCGGGTCTACATGAGCAAGGCGCTGGACTGACAGGAGCAAGGCAATGCCCCCACGCATCTACCTCGCCGGCTTCGACCTGTTTCGCCGCGATGCCGTCGAGCGCGGCGAATACCTCAAGGGCCTGTGCCGCGCCCAGGGCCTGCAAGGTGTCTACCCGTTCGACCAGCCGGTGCCGGAGCAACCGACACCGGAACGGACCGCCCACTTGATCTGCCGGCAGAATCTGCAGATGCTCCACGCCTGCGACGCCCTGCTGGCCAACCTCAACGCCTTTCGCGGCCTGGAGCCGGACTCCGGCACCGCCTTCGAAGTGGGCATGGCTGTGGCCCTGGGCAAACCGGTGTGGGCCTGGTTCGAGGCCCCCGCCACCTTGCGCGAACAAGTGCCCCATGACGCCGACGGCCGCGATGCCGAAGGTTTGCTGGTGGAGGATTTCAACCTGCCGCGCAACCTGATGCTGGCCTGCACCTGGGCCGGCTGCAGCACCAGCGTCGAAGCGGCCGTGCCGCGGCTGGCGGCTTACCTCGCACGACAACAGCAACCCGCCCGCTAGGTGCCCGCGCCTTCACCGTTCAAGGATTTTCACCATGGAAAACACCTGGCTCACCCACGCCAAACGCCTGCAGGCCCTCGCCTCCACCGGGCTGCATTTCAGCAAGGACCCGTTCGACCGCGAGCGCTATCAGGAAATCGCCGACATCGCCCACGACATGCTGGCGCAATTGGGCAATGTGCCCCTGGAGCGCATCACCGACCTGGTCTCGGACTTTGCCCAACGCTATTCGACGCCGATGGTGGAAGTGCGCGGCGCGCTGATCGAGGAGCAGAAGATCCTCCTGGTGCGGGAAATGACCGACGGCCTCTGGGCCCTGCCCGGAGGCTATGCCGATGTCGGCCTGTCGGCCGCCGAAAACGTGGTCAAGGAAATCCACGAAGAGGCCGGGCTCGAAGTGAGCGTGCGCGGCCTGTACAGCGTCCGGCACAAGGCCAAGGGGCCGTACAAGGCCGATCACCGGGACTTCTACAAGCTGTACTTCCTCTGCGACCGGCAACCCGGCGCGGCACCCGTGGCCGGCAGCGAAACCACCGAGGCCGCCTTCTTCGCCCTCGACCAGTTGCCCGCGCTGTCCCTCGGACGCACCGTGGAACGGGATATCCGGGAAGCCTTCGACTTCCATCAGGGCAAGACCACCCAGGTGTGCTTCGACTGAGACTCGCACCGCGGCCCCATATGCGGGCAACCCGCTGTCGCGCCATCGTCTATACCTGCCGGGGAGCCGCGGCCCGGACCCGGGCCGCAGGAGATTGCGGCCGCCGACCCGGGCGCCGTACCCTGACCGCCTGATCGCAAGAGGAATCGCCCCGATGCTCATCATCAATGCCCGCCTGCGCAACCGTGAAGGCCTGCACGAACTGCACCTGGAAAACGGCCGCATCGCCCGCATCGCCCGGCAGACCGAAGCCCCGACACCACCTCCAACCCAAGCCCCGGCCGACCTCGACGCCGGCGGCAACCTGGTGGTGCCGCCCTTCGTCGAGCCGCACATTCACCTGGACGCCACCCTGACCGCCGGCGAGCCGCGCTGGAACATGAGCGGCACCCTGTTCGAAGGCATCGAATGCTGGGGCGAGCGCAAGGCCACCATCACCCCGGAAGACACCAGGGCCCGCGCCCACCAGACCCTGCGCGCCCTCGCCGCCCACGGCATCCAGCAGGTGCGCACCCACGTCGATGTCACCGATCCGCAGCTGACCGCGCTCAAGGCCATGCTCGAAGTGCGCGAGCAGAGCAAACACCTGGTGGACATGCAGATCGTCGCCTTTCCCCAGGAAGGCATCGAAAGCTACCGCAACGGCCGCGAGCTGATGGCCGAGGCCATCGCCCTGGGCGCCGACGTGGTGGGCGGCATTCCGCACTTCGAATACACCCGCGACCAGGGCGTGAGCTCGGTGAAGTTCCTCATGGACCTGGCCGAACGCACCGGCTGCCTGGTGGACGTGCACTGCGACGAAACCGACGACCCGCAGTCGCGCTTTCTCGAAGTGCTGGCCGAAGAAGCCCGCAGCCGCGACATGGGCTCGCGGGTAACCGCCAGCCACACCACTGCGATGGGCTCCTATGACAACGCCTACTGCGCCAAGCTGTTCCGCCTGCTCAGGGCTTCGGGCATCAGCTTCGTCTCCTGCCCCACCGAAAGCATCCACCTGCAGGGGCGCTTCGACAGCTTCCCGAAACGCCGCGGCGTGACCCGGGTCAACGAGCTGCTGGAAGCCGGGATGAACGTGTGTTTCGGCCAGGATTCGATCGTCGACCCGTGGTACCCCCTGGGCAACGGCAACATCCTGCGGGTGCTGGAGGCCGGCCTGCATATCTGCCACATGCTCGGCTACCGCAACCTGCAGAGCGCCCTGGACCTGGTCACCGACAACAGCGCCAAGGCACTGGCCCTGGGGGAGCGTTATGGCCTGGAAGAAGGTCGCCCGGCCAACCTGCTGATCCTGTCGGCGGACAGCGACTACGAAATGATCCGCAGCCAGGGCCTGCCGCTGTACTCGATCCGCGATGGCAAGGTGCTGATGAAACGGCAGATGGCCCAGGTGGAGTTGCCGGGCGATGCGGGTTTTGACGGCGGCTGACGCTATCGCGCTCATGCGCCCTGTAGCCGCTGCCGAGCGTTAGCGAGGCTGCGATCGACCGCGCAGCGGGCGCCGCTCTTGAGGCCGCCGGAGGTCCTGCGGACCTATCGCAGCCTCGCTAACGCTCGGCAGCGGCTACACCGATCGTGTTTACCGAACCTGCGGCTACAGAATCAGGCTTGCCGTACCGAACAGGCTCACCCGCACCAACTCCCCGCCCCGCTCCTCCAGGCGCAACGGCGCGGTGCCGCCGGGCATCGCCACCTCGACTTCGCCGGCCTTGACCCAGCCGACCCGCCACGCCGCGCTGGCCACGGCGCTGGCGCTGGTGCCGGAGGACGCGGTGGGGCCCTCGCCGCGCTCGAACACCCGGGCGGCGATGCGCTGGGCGCCGTCGAGCATCGCCCATTGCAGGTTCACTCCCGCCGGGCAGGGTTCGCCGCTGCCGGTGGGCAGGGCGTAGGCGATACGGGTCAGCGCCTCGACCAGGGGCGCCTCGCTCATCTGCCGGTTGCCGGGCAAGGCGCTGGCATCGTCGACCAGGGTCACGCAGTGGGGATTGCCGATACGCACGAACTGGCTGCGCCGCCATTGCGGATTCAGTTGGGCGAGCCCTTGCACACGGCTCAGCGCGACACAGCTCGACTGATCGATCTCCACTCCTTGGGCGCCCACCGCCTTTGGCCCGAACACCGGCTGCCCGAGGTCCAGCCAGAAACCGGACACGCCGGCAACCTGGGCCGGCTCGACCAGAGTCGCCACCGGCGAATCCCCGTCCGGTTTGTCGTGATGCACCCGCAACTCGGTGGTCCCCTGGGCCGGCAGCAACCCTTGCTCGGTCAAGGCCTGGGAAAAGATCGTCAGGCCGTTGCCGCTGCGCTCGGCCAGGGTGCCGTCGGTGTTGACGATCAGCAGGTCGAAGGGCGGCGCGTCCTGGAACGGTCCTACCAACAGGCCATCGCTGCGATGGGCCTTGGCCCCTGCCGGCCGGGTGCCGGGCGCCCAGCTGCACAGCGCCTCGATGGCGGGCACGCTCCAGTCGGCCCGGGCTTGCGCCGCCGCGGCCGCGCTGGCCGGCAGGGCGATGCCCAGCTGGCGCAGGGTGGCGGGCGCCACCACGCCGTACAGATTGCCGCGCGCATCGTAGAAAGAGGTCATGACCGGGGCTCCAAAGGCAGACGGGCGCTGACCTTACTGCGAATGCCGCGGCCCGGCCAAGCCCCGCGCCGAGGAATCTTTCAGCCCGGCTCCGGCCGCGCAAAATACCGCCCCGGCGTCACCCCGAACTGCCGGCGGAACATGGCGATAAAGGCGCTGACATTGTCGTAGCCCAGGTCCAGCGCCACCCGGGTCACTGCATCGCCCGCCGCCAGGCGTTCCAGGGCGCGCAGCAGGCGCGCCCGCTGCCGCCACTGGCTGAAGGCAAAGCCGGTCTCGCCGACGAACCGCCGCGCCAGGGTCCGCGGCGAGATCCCGGCCCAGCGCGCCCAGGCTTCCAGGCCGCGGTTATCCGCCAGGTCGTCGGCCAGGGCCTGGCAGATCCGTTGCAACCGCAGGTCCTGCGGCAACGGCAAGCCCAGCGGTTGCGGCGCCAGGCTGGCCAGCTCATCGAGGATCACCTGGGCGATCCGCCCCTGGCGCTTGTCCAGCGCCCCTTCGGGCCAGGCCGCCGCGCGCAGCACGGCCTCGCGCAACAGGCCGGAGGTGGCCAGGATCCGTGGCTGCGACGGCAGTTCGCGACAGGCCTCGGGCTCGATGTAGACGCTCCAGCCGTCGAACGGGCCATGGGAACGCAAGGCATGCTCGCACTCCGGCGGCACCCACACCGCATGGGTCGCCGGCACCACCCACTGGCCGTGGGCCGCCGTCACCGACAACAGGCCGCGGCCGGCGCCGAGCAGTTGGCCACGGGGATGGCGATGGGCGGCGGTCCGCCGTTCGAGCGGGCTGTGCTGCCACACCGCGACCAGCAGCGGGCCGCCCCAGCTATGGGCGACAACGGGGGAAACCAGGGGCGAGGACATTGGCTGCTTCACGTTATTCATTGGCATGAACCCGGCAGTCTAGCCAATCTGCCGCGCGCAGACTGCAGGCTCATTCACACAGAGGATTCACCCATGCGTGCCGAAGACCTGTTACCCAATCATCTCGACCATGGCGATTTCAACGGCACCCGGGTGCGCAAAGGCACAGTGGGCGCCTTTCTGATCAGTGCCCGACTGTGGCTCGATCCGGGTACGCCGGCAGAACACCGCCGCGCCGCCGAAGAGGACCTGCTGGCAGCCTTGCCGGCGCTGCGGGCGCTGGGGCTGTTCGAACTGATGCGACTGCGCGACCCGGCCTTGCGGGCGTTATGCGGGCAGGACTAGCCCAGCGCCCCCTCTCCCTGCCCCCCTGACACCCTGTAGCCGCTGTCGAGCGCAGCGAGGCTGCGATCGGCTGCGCAGCAGCCGCAAACCAGGCGACGCCGTATTCCAGGGAGATCCAGCACACCGGCTTTGCGAGCCCTTCGGCCTCGATCGCAGCCTCGCTACGCTCGGCAGCGGCTACAGAGCCGCGCACGGCTCCGGCCCTCCACCTGTAGCCACTTCGAGCCTGCGAGGCTGCGATCGGCTGCGCAGCAGCCGCAAACCAGACGACGCGGTATTCCAGGGAGATCCAGCATACCGGCTTTGCGAGTCCTTCGGCCTCGATCGCAGCCTCGCTACGCTCGGCAGCGGCTACAGAACCGCGCACGGCTCCGGCCCTCCACCTGTAGCCGCTGTCGAGCCCGCGAGGCTGCGATCGGCTGCGCAGCAGCCGCAAACCAGGCGACGCCGTATTCCAGGTAGATCCAGCGCACCGGCTTTGCGAGTCCTTCGGCCTCGATCGCAGCCTCGCTACGCTCGGCAGCGGCTACAGGTCCAACGTCAAACCGGCGTCAACGATGCCCCTAGCGAATCGGCAAGGCGATGGGGCGGATCGGCGCCGCGTCGGCCCCGCGGAACTTCAGCGAGGCGCCGATAAAGGCGAACTGGTAGACCCTATCCCGCGACAGGCCTTCGAGGTTGACCAGCTCCAGGATCGGCGCGCCTTGCATCGCCAGCAGGTAGGTGTGCAGCGGCAGGTAGTTGCCTTCCACCTCCGACGGGAAGGTCTCGAAGCTCAGGTTGTCGGCGCCCACCACCATGGCCCCGCCCTCTTCCACCAGGAACTTGGCCGCGTCCAGGCTCATGCCCGGCGGGTTGGCCATGTAGGCCTGGGCCTGTTCATAGTTGCGCATGCGCCCGGTGCGGATCAGCACCACATCGCCCTTCTCCAGGCTGACTTGCTGGGCCTTCAGCGCCTGCTGCAGGTCGGCGCGGGTCACCCGGTAGTTGTCGGCCAGCATGTCCACGCCCTTGGCCGCGGCGACGTCGATCAGCACCCCGCGGGCGACGATCGGCGGCAGTTTTTCCGCGCCGGTGACATTCCAGCCGCGGTCGCCCAGGTGCTGGTCGGCGCGAAAGCCGTTCCAGATCTTGCCGTTGAGGCCGAAGTGGTTGAGCGCGTCGATATGGGTGCCCATGTGGGCATACATCGACACCGCGGAACCGGTGTAGCTGACGTGCTGGTTCATCGGCTCGCCGACCTGCATCGGGTCGGCGATCACGTTGCCGTGGGGGGTGTGGGTCATCCACATCTGGTAGGGCGGATCGCCCGCGGCCTGCCAGCTGGGCATGCCGACGTAGTAGTCGACGGCCAGGTCATAGGCCTGGCTGCCGTTGACCCGGGCCATGATCGCCGCCCGGGACTGCTCGGTGATCAGGTTCAGGCGGCCGATTTCATCCTTCGGCCCCCAGGGGCTGATGCCCACCTCGGCCTGGGGCGCGGCGCTGCAGAGCGCACTGAACAGCGACAAGGCGGCCAGGCCTGGAATAACGCGCAAGAAACGGGAAACAGCCATGACGACACTCCTGTGAAATGAAGTGGCCATGGTAGGGATTAACCATTCGGCGATAATCAGCCGGATCGTTAAGACATATTCAACCCAGGGGAAACAATATGGATGTGCTGGCAGCCATGCGCACCTTTCGCCGAGTCGTGGAGCGCGCCAGTTTCAGCCTGGCGGCCCAGGACCTCGGGCAATCCACCGCCGCCGTCAGCAAGCAGGTGCGCCAGCTGGAGGAACACCTGGGCAGCCTGTTGCTGCTGCGCACCACGCGCCGCATGAGCCTGTCGGAAGCCGGCCAGGCCTACTTCAGCGAGTGCTGCCACCTGCTCGACGAACTGACCGCCCTGGAGTGCGCCACCCGGGCCGGCAGCCGCGAGCCCGGCGGCCACCTGCGGGTCAATGCGCCGCTGTCGTTCGGGCTCAAGGTGCTGTCGCCGATCCTCGCCGACTTCATGGCGCGCTACCCGCAATTTCGCATCGACCTGACCCTCGACGACCGCCTGCGGGATGTGGTGAGCGAAGGCTTCGACGTGTCGCTGCGGGTGCGTCGGCAACTGCCCGACTCCTCGCTGATCGCCCGGCGCCTGGGGGACATCGAGCAGTTGATCTGCGCCGCCCCGGCCTACCTGCAGGCCCACGGCTGCCCGCAGAGCGTCGAGGCGTTGCGCGAGCACAGCTGCCTGGCCTATCGCCTGGCCGAGCATCCCGGCCACTGGCAGCTGGAAGGCCCCCAGGGCAGCAGCCGCCTGGAACTGCCGGTGCGCTTTGCCGTGGACAACAGCCTGATGCTCAGCGACATGCTCCAGGCCGGGCTGGGCATCGGCGCCCTGCCCTCGTTCATCGCCCAGCCGCTGCTCGACAGCGGCCAGTTGCAGCGGGTCCTGCCCTGCTACTCGCTGCCGCGCCGCACGGTCTACGCGGTGTACGCCAGCAACCGCCATGTGCCGCAGAAGATCCGCTTCTTCGTCGACTTCCTGGCCCAGGCCCTCGGTCCCGACGCCCCTGCAGCGCAAACGCCTCAGGCGACGGGCTGAGCCTGGGCCACCAGCCGTTCGATCAGCCAGGACGCCGCCGGCCCCGGTGGCGTGTCGATGCGGTAGATGGCGTCGAAGCCGTAAGGCAGGCCCTGGCCCCCGGGCAGGTCGAGCCGCACCAGGCGCCCGCTGGCCAGGTCTTCCTCGACCATGGGCGTGGGCATGTTGCCCCAGCCGACCCCTTCCTTGAGCAGCATGTGCTTGGAGCCCAGGTCCGCCAGGCGCCAGCTGCGGGTGCCGACCACGCCGAAATCCTGGTTGCGGGTCAGCTCGGAGCGGTCCGACAGCACCAGTTGCACATGCTCGCGGCCGGCGCCCGGCAGGTTGGGCCCCAGGGCCAGCGGATGTCCGGGGGCCGCCACCGGGATCAGCTGGACGAAGCCCGCCTCTTGCCGTTCGATACCGGTAATGTTGCGGTGCAGCATGCCGCTGACGCCTACCGTCGCCCGCCCTTCGAGGACCATCTGGGTCACCGCCCCCAGCGCTTCCATATGCAGGTGCAGCTGCACCGTGGGGAATTCGGCGCGAAAGCTCTTCAGCGCGTCGACGATGCGCGCCGCCGGGAACATCACGTCGATCACCAGGTGGATCTCCGCTTCCAGCCCCTGCAACAGGCCCTTGACCTTGGCCCGCAGGCCGTCGATGCCGTTGTAGATGCTGCGCGCCTCGGCCAGCACCGTGCGCCCGGCCTCGGTGAGCTGCGGCTTGCGGGTGGTCTTGCGGTCGAACAGGGTGACCCCCAGCTGCAACTCCAGGTTGGCCATGGAATAACTGATCACCGAGGTGGCGCGGTGCAGCTTGCGCGCCGCGCCGGCAAAGCTGCCGACCTCGACGATGGTGAGGAAGATGCGCAACTGATCGAGGGTGGGCGTACCGGGATTGCTGGACATGGGAGCGCTCTTGCGAAATTACGTTCTAGAAAATAGAACCTGAGGCTCGAAATTATTCGGCTATTGCGTTCATAACGCCAGTGGCAAACTTCTCTCCATCGCGGCACACCACAGTGGTGAGGCCGAACCCACTAGAGAGCATCCAGCATGACCCCTTTAACCAACACCCTGTCCGCCGCTTCCAACACCAACGCCAGCATCAGCCTGATCGGGCGCATCCTGCTCAGCGCGATCTTCATCCTCTCCGGCTTCTCGAAAATCGCCGCGCCGGCGGCCATGGTCGGCTACATCCAGTCGGTCGGCCTGCCCTTCCCGCAACTGGCCCTGGGCATCGCCATCGCCGTGGAACTGGGCGGCGGCCTGCTGCTGATCGCCGGCTACCGCACCCGCCTGGTCGCCCTGGGCCTGGCCGTGTTCAGCGTGGCCACCGCCCTGGCCTTCCACAACAACCTGGGTGACCAGAACCAGTTCATCCACTTCTTCAAGAACATCGCCATGGCCGGCGGCCTGCTGCAAGTGGTGGCCTACGGTGCCGGCCGCTTCAGCCTGGATGCCCGTCGCCAGGCCTGATCGCCCCGCCTCACGACAACGCGGCGCCCAAGGGCGCCGCGTTGTCGCTTTTTTACGAGCAAGTCAGAGATCCCTGGCTTCTGTAGGAGCGAACGGGCGGCGATCCGACTTGCTCGCGATAAGAACGACGCGGTCTTCCTGGCGGACCGCGTTTTCGCTCATCGCGGGCAAGCCTCGCTCCTACAGGTGTTGTGGGAGTCTCAAGGGCTGGTCGGCACTTCCAGCCCGACCTTGACCCGGCTCATGGCCACCAGGGTCTTGAAGCGCTTGACGTTGTTGTTCTCGAAGAACAGTTCGCGGGTCAACTCGTTGTACTGGGCCATGTTGCGCACGGCGAAGATCAGCACGAAATCGCACTCGCCCGCCACGTAGTAGCACTGCTGCACCTGCGGGCAGGCCTGGAAGCTGCGCTTGAGGGCATCGAGCTGGTCGATGCGTTCGCTCTCCACCTCCACTTCCACAATGATGCTCAGCTCATACCCCAGGGCTTGGGGGGCGATGACCGCGCTGTAGCGTTCGATCACCCCCTCGTCGGTCAGGCGCTTGAGGCGCCGGTTGACCGCCGCCGTGGACAGGTTCACCCGCAACCCCAGCTCGCTTTGCGGGGTGCGCGCATCCCGTTGCAGCTCGGCGAGCAGTTTCAGGTCGTAGGTATCCAGGCTGGTAGTCATGAGGCGGGCAATCCATGGGCGGCGGAACAATGAAATTAAATTGTGCAAAGCTCGCCGATTATGCGAAATAAATTCGGCCTCCACGCAATATTATTTCCGGGCTCCCGCTCACCCTCAGCCCCCCGGAACCTGCCTGCGATGCCTGCCGCCCCTGTACCCTCCAACCTGCGCCTCGACGGCGCGACCCTGCTCCAGCAACTGCAAGAACTGGCGACCATCGGCCACGATCCGCAGCAAGGCGGACGCACCCGCATTGCCCTGAGCGATGCCGACAAGGCCGGCCGCGACCTGCTGGTGGAATGGATGCGCGCCTTGGACCTGCAGGTGCGCGTCGACCGTATCGGCAATATCTTCGGCACCCTGCCCGCCGCTGGCGACCAGGGCCAACAGCCGGTGCTGATGATCGGCTCGCATATCGACACCGTGACCAACGCCGGCGCGCTGGACGGCTGCTATGGCGTGCTCGCCGGGCTGGCGGTGGTGCGCGCCTATCGCGCGGCGGGCATCACGCCCCGGCGTTCGATCTGCATCGCCGCCTTCACCAACGAAGAAGGCGTGCGCTACCAGCCGGACATGCTCGGCTCGCTGGTGTATGCCAGCGGCTTCGACCTCGAACAGGCCCTGGACCTGATCGGCACCGACGGCAGCCGCCTGGGCGACGAACTGGCACGCATCGGTTATGCCGGCGACCTGCAACCCGGGGCGCTGGTGCCCCACGAATACCTGGAACTGCACATCGAACAGGGGCCGATCCTCGAAGCCGAGAACCGCCAGATCGGCGTGGTGGAGAACCTCCAGGGCATCTCCTGGCAGCAAATCACCGTGCAAGGCAGCGCCAACCACGCCGGCACCACCCCCACCCACCTGCGCCACGACGCCGGCTGGGTGGCGGCGGCCACCACGGTGTTCCTGCGCGAACTGGCCCGGGACTCCGGCGGCAGCACCCTGGCCACCGTCGGTTGCCTGCAACTGGAGCCCAATGTGATCAACGTCATCCCGCGCCGGGCGGTGTTCAGCATCGACCTGCGCGACCCCGACGAACAGCGCCTGCTGGCCGCCGAACAGCGCCTGGCGCGCTTTCTCGAAGAGACCGCCGCCAGCGAAGGGGTGAGCATCGCCCGGGAACCCCTGGCGCGCTTCCAGCCGGTGGTGTTCGACCCCGACCTGACCCGGCTGATCGAAACCTGCACCCGCGAGCTGGGCCTGAGCCAGCGCCCCATGACCTCCGGCGCCGGCCACGACGCGCAGATGATCGCGCGCATCGCTCCGGCGGCGATGATCTTCGTCCCCAGCCGCGGCGGCATCAGCCACAACCCGCGGGAACACACCGACGACTCGCAATTGCTCGATGGCGCCCAGGTGCTGCTGGCGGTGGTCCGCCGGCGCCTGGAACAGGCCTGAGCCCGACTTTCCCCACCCCAGGAGCCGCCATGCCATACGCCAATCCCCATGCCGTCCGCACGCCCTACCCCGACGCCCTGCGGCAGTGGCTGAACATCGAGCGCGCCGCGCAAAGCCGTGACTGGCTGGCCGACTGGTCGCTGCTCAACCCGCTGCCGACCCCGCTCTACCCGTTGCCGGACCTGGCCCGGCAGCTGGGGGTGGCCGAGCTCTGGATCAAGGACGAAGGCCAGCGCTCGGTGCTGGGCAGCTTCAAGGCCCTGGGCGCGCCGATCGCCCTGGTCCGGCAGATCCTGGCGCGCTGGCCTGGCCAGGGCCTGAGTGCGCCCGGGTTGTTCAGCGGCGAATACCGCCAGTTGCTCAAGGACTTCACGGTGATCAGCGCCACCGACGGCAATCACGGCCGGGCGCTGGCGGCGGCCGCGCAGAGCATCGGCTGTCGCTGCGTGATCGTGCTGCATGCCCAGGTCAGCCTGGAACGGGAGCTGGCGATCGCCGCTTATGACGCGCATATCGTGCGGATTCGCGGGCACTACGATCAGTCGGTCGCCGAAGCCGCGCGCCTGGCGGCGGCCTACGGCTGGCAGGTGATCGCCGACACCTCCTATGCCGGCTACGAACAGATCCCCTGCGACGTGATGCAAGGCTACGGTGCCCTGGTGGCCGAGGTCCTGGAACAGAGCGCCAGCCAACCGCAGGCGCCGGCGTTCAGCCATGTGCTGCTGCAAGGCGGCGTCGGCGGCCTGGCGGCGAGCGTGGCCAGTTACCTGTGGCAGTTCCATGGCCCTGACCGGCCCCGGCTAATGGTGGTCGAACCCGAGCAGGCCGACTGCCTGTACCAGAGCGCCAGGGCCGGCCGCGCGGCGCAGGCCAGCGGCACCGTGGATTCGCTGATGGCCGGCCTGGCGTGCGGTGCCACCTCGCCCCTGGCCTGGCGCTTCCTGCAACCTTCGATCGATTGTTTTGTCACCATTCCCGACTCGCTCGTCGCCGGCGCCATGCGCCAGCTGGCCCGCGGCAGCGCCCGGGACATTCCCCTGGTAGCCGGTGAATCCGGCGCCGCGGGCCTCGCGGGACTGAGCCTGATGTGCAAGGATGTCGCGCGGCGCAGCGTCGCCCGGCTCGACGCTCATTCACGCGTCCTGCTGATCAACACCGAAGGCGCCACGTCGCCGGCGGTGTACCAACAACTGGTCGGTGAAACGGCTGATTCGGTCCTCCAGCGCCAGCAACGATGGCGCCCGGCTCCAGGCGAACCTGGGCCATAGCCGCCCGTTGCCGCCTGGCGCAGGGCAGCAGTGTCATGGACAGGACCGCCAAGGATTTTTATGACAGCCCAGAACACCCACACCTCACCGCAACAACTCAACCCCGGCCGCCTGGAACAGATGGCCACGCGCATCGCCTTTTTCATCGCCGGTTTCGGCATCGCCGCCTGGGCACCGCTGGTGCCCTACGCCAAGGCCCGGGCCGGGCTCGACGAAGGCACCCTGGGCCTGTTGCTGCTGTGCCTGGGGGTCGGTTCGATCCTCGCGATGCCCATCGCCGGGGTGCTGGCCGGGCGCTTCGGCTGCCGCCGGGTGATGGCCGCCGGCAGCCTGCTGATCTGCCTGGCCCTGCCGCTGCTGGCCATCGTGGACACAGTGCCGCTGCTGGTCGCCGGGCTGTTCCTGTTCGGCGCCGGGCTGGGCACGGTGGACTCCACGGTGAACCTGCAGGCGGTGATCGTCGAGCGGGCCAGCGGCCGGCCGATGATGTCGGGTTTCCATGGCCTGTTCAGCCTCGGCGGCATCGTCGGCGCAGCTGGGGTCAGCGCGATGCTCGGCCTGGGCCTGTCGCCCCTGGGCGCGACCCTGGTGGTGGTGGCCTTGCTGCTGGTCGCCCTGCTCAAGGCCGCACCGCATATGCTGCCCTACGCCAGCCGCAGTTCCGGCCCGGCCTTTGCCGTGCCCCATGGCGTGGTGCTGTTCATCGGTTGCCTGTGCTTTGTGGTGTTCCTCGCCGAAGGCGCGGTGCTGGACTGGAGCGCGGTATTCCTCAGCGCCGAGCGCAATGTCGATGCCGCCTATGCCGGCCTGGGCTACGCCGCCTTCGCCCTGACCATGACCGCCGGCCGCCTGACCGGCGACGCCATCGTGCATAAGCTGGGGGCCAAACGGGTGATTGTCGGGGGCGGTGCGCTGGCCGCCACGGGCCTGTTGCTGGCGACCCTGGCGCCGGCCTGGGAAGCGGCACTGGTGGGGTATGCCCTGGTGGGCGCCGGTTGCTCGAACATCGTGCCGGTGCTGTATACCGCGGTGGGCAAGCAGACCGTGATGCCCGAAGCCATCGCCGTGCCCGCCATCACCACCCTGGGTTACGCCGGCATCCTCGCCGGCCCGGCGGCGATCGGTTTTGTCGCCCACGGCAGCAGCCTGAGCATCGCCTTCGGCCTGATCGCGGCGATGCTGGTCGGTGTGGCGGCCAGCGGCAGAGTATTGAAAGTCTGAGCCCCATCGCGGGCAAGCCTCGCTCCTACACAAACACGCCCGACTAACGCGTTGCGGTGTCTTCAAGATCGTCGGGAAACCGGCGCGCCAGGCATAAAAAATCGCGGACAAACCACGTTCCCGTAGGAGCGAGGCTTGCCCGCGATGGGGGCGACGCGGTCGGTCAGAAACCGACGCTGGCCTGGACGAAGAAGGTCCGCGGCGCGCCGACGTAGAGGCCGGAGTTGTTATCGCTGGAGCGAGTGAAGTACTGCTTGTCGAAGACGTTCTTCACCCCGGCGCCGAGCTTGAGGTTCGACAGCTGCGAGCCGAAGTCATAGCCGCCGCGCAGGTTCCAGATGACGTAGCCCGGCATGTCGCCGTACTGCCCGTCGGCGCTGCCTTCGGTGATGTAGTGGTCGTTGAGGCTGCCGTCGGCGTTGACCATGCTGCCCGGCGAACGCTGCTTGGACTGGGCGAAAGCGTCGAGGTTGTAGGTCCAGCGATTGATGTCGTAGCGCAGGCCCAGGGTCGCCACCTGGCGCGAGTAGAACGGCAGGTCGCGGCCCTTGAACGCCGGGCTGCCCGCTTCATAGGTGGCGCGGGTGTAGGTGAAGCCGGCGTTGGCGGTCAGGCCGTCGAGGCGCGGGTCCAGGGCCGCCAGGTCGTAGTGCACCGAGGCCTCAATGCCCTGGTGCTTGGTCGCCCCGAGGTTGGTCCAGCCCACATCGTTGCTGATGTATTGCAGCTCGTCCGAGAAGTCGATGTAGAACGCCGTCAGCTCGCCGCCCCACACCGCGTCGTTGTAGCGCGTGCCGATCTCGTAGGTCTTGGCCTTCTCCGGGTTCAGGCCGTTGGCGGTCTGGTCGCCGACGCCGCCCTGCCCCAGCTGGAAGTACTGCAGGCTGCCGAACGAGGTCTCGTAGTTGGCGAACAGCTTCCACGCATCGGAGAGGTGGTACATCACGCTCAGCGCCGGCAGCGGTTCGTTGCTATTAACCTCGCGGCGCTTCTCCTGGACCCGCACGCCGTTGGTGCCGAGCACCGGGCGGTCGTGCCATTCGGTGCGGATATTCTCGAAGCGGATCCCCGGGGTGATGGTCCATTTGCCGACGTCGATCTTGTCGTCGATGTAGAAGGCATTGGCCTCGGTGCCGCCGGTACGGTCCTGGTACACATGGCCGTCGGAGCCCGGGCGCACCACTGGCTGGTTGTTGACCAGGGCCAGGCGGCTGGCCTCTTCGTGCATGCCTTCTTTCAGGTAGCGGTAGCCGACGCTGGCTTCCTGGGTGGTCGGGCCGAGGTCGAACACATGGGACACCCGCGGCTCGATGCCGAAGGTGTAGTAGGTACGCGGGTAGGACACCAGGGTCTTCTGGTCGCGGGCGGCGATGTTGCTGCCGCGGAAGCTGTCGGAGTAGTAGGTCAGCACTTCGAACTGGGTGCGGTCGTCCACCTGGCGCAGGTACTTGAACGACACATCCTTGCGCCGGCCGGCGAAGTTGTCCCAGTCGCGGTCCGACTGGTACGGGTCGGCGTCGTACTGCTTCTGGGTCAGGCCGCCGGGCATGTCGGCCTTGGCGTCGTAGTAGTGGAAGTTGAGGCTGAAATCGTCCTGGTCGGTGGGCGCCCAATGGGTCTTGAGGATCACGTCGTCGATGTCGTTGCCGTTGTTGCTGCCGCGGTAACCGTTGCCGTTGACCCCGGAGTACAGCAGCGCCGCGCCGATGCCGTTGTCCGCGGTGCCGCCGAGGAACGCCGTGTCGATATGCTTCCAGCCGCCGCGCTGGGAAGTTTCCAGGGTGCTGCCGATTTCCCCGGTGGCCTTTTCCGGGATGGCCCGGGTCACGAAGTTGATCACCCCGCCGACGTTCTGCGGTCCGTAGCGCACGGAACCGGCGCCGCGCACCACATCGATGCTGTCGAGGTTGCCCGAGGAGATCGGCGCCATCGACAGTTGCGGCTGGCCGTAGGGGGCGAAGGCTGCCGGCACGCCGTCGATCAGCACCGTGGAGCGCGGCGACAGGCGCGAAGTCAGGCCGCGCACGCCGACGTTAAGGGCAATGTCGCTGCCGCCGGTGCCGTTGGCGTCCTGCACCTGCACGCCCGGCACCCGGCGCAATGCGTCGCCGACGTTCATCGCGCCCTGCTCGAGCATGGCTTCGCGGCGGATCACGGTGCGCGCGCCGGGGTGGTTCTGCACCACCGTCTCGTTGGCGTCGCCCAGCCAGTCGCCGACCACGCTGATATTGGTGGCGCCCAGTTCCAGCGGGCCGTTACCCGCCGCCGACGGCGCCGGGCTCAGGGTCACCGAGCCGCCGTCGATCTGATACTGCAGGCCACTGCCTTGCAGCAACTGGCGCAGCGCCTGCTCCGGCGACAGGTTGCCGTCCACCGCCGGGGCCTGTTTGCCGGCCACCAGCTCCGGGCTGAAAAACACTTGCAGCGAGGTTTGCAGCCCCAGCTGGCTCAGCGCCTGGCCCAAGGGCTGGGCCTGGATATGGATGGCGCTCGGCGCCTGCTCGGCCTGGGCCTGGGGCAGCGCGGCACTGACAGCCAAAGCCAGGGCCAGCGGCAGCCAGCGAGGGGATGGCAGGGACGGATTGTTGTTATTCAGGTCGAGGCGTTTCAAGTTCGAGCAGTCCTGTTGATCGCAAGAGAATGCGTCTGTTAATGCAAACCAGTTGCAGTTGGACAAGAAGACGAAGAACTCGAAAAAAACCTGAATCTAGCGTGCAATTATTTCCTGGCTGCCGTCGGCCTGGGTCTGCACCGCCACCGGCAGGATGCTCGGCAAGGCCTTGAGCAGCGCGTCGGTGTCGTCGGCCTTGAACACACTGGTCAGGCGCAACCGGCCCACCGCCTCGTTGCCGACCCGCAGCGGCTGCGCGCGATAGCGGGACACTTCAGCGGCCACCTCGCTGAGGCTGGCGTTGTTGAACACCAGCTTGCCGCTGCGCCACGCCGTCAGCGCCTGGGGATCGACCCCATAGGCCGCGGCGACCTTGCCCTGGGCATCGACCGAAGTGCCCAGGCCCGCGGTCAGGCTGACGAAGTCGCTGTCGGCGGCTTCGCGGCCCTGGACCTTCACGCTGCCCTGCTCCACCGCCACCCGGGTCTGCTGGGCATCGCGGCGCACGTCGAAACGCGTGCCGGTAACCGTGACCTTGCCCGGCCCCGCCGCCACCACAAAGGGCCGGCTGCTGTCGTGCTCGACGCTGAACATGGCCTCGCCCTCGCTCAGCTCGACGCTGCGCTGGTCTTTCTCATAGCGCACCAGCAAACGGCTGCGGCTGTTGAGATCTACCTGGGAACCGTCGGGCAAGGCCACATGCCGGCGCTCGCCCGGGGCCGTGGCGAACTCGGCGCTGTAGACGCCGGAGCGGTCCAGGCCGCTGAACAGCCCCAGGCCCAGCGCCACTGCCAGCACGCTGGCGGCCACCGCGTAACGCAGCAGCGGGCGGCGTTTGATGGAAACGACGGGGGTGGCGCACAGCGCCTGCAAACGCTCCCTGGGCACCAGGTCGGTGGCCGCCCACAGCGATTGCAGCAACTGGAACTCATCCCGATGCGCGTCGTGCTGCGCCAGCCAGGCGTCGAACCGCTGCCGCTCCTCGGCATCGATCGCCGGTTCTTGCAGGCGCACGAACCACAGCGCCGCCTCGTCGCGAACCGTCGCCTGCCCGCACGCGCATTCACGAATCTGCGTCATGGAACATCCTGTTGGGCTGGGGGGTAAAAAGTCAGGGCGAGCATCAGTACGGCCCGTCCACGCGCTCGCGCAGATGCCGCAGGGTGCGGATCATATACTTTTCCACCATGTTTTTTGACAGCCCCAGGCGCTGGGCAATCTCGGCCTGGGTCAGCCCTTCGAGCTTCTGCCAGACGAACACCTTGCGGCAGTTCAACGGCAATTCGCCAAGGGCCCGTTCGATGGAGTCGGCCAACTGGATCGCATGCATGAACTGCTCCGGGTCGCCGCCGGGCGACGCACCTTGAGACACCGCCTCCAACTCCATGGCACCGCGCCGGTCCTCCCGGCGGTAGGCATCCACCGCGATATTGCGCGCCGTCTGGTGCAGATACGCCCGCGGCTGCTCGACCGCCGCCGCGTCCGACTCCAGCACCCGGACAAAGGTGTCATGGGCCAGGTCTTCCGCCTGCGAACGGTTCTTCAACCGACGCGTCCAGGTCCCGATCAACTCTTCGTAGTGCTCGAAAAAGCCTGGTCGGCGAGGCGGCTTGAGGGTCATTGCGGCGTGCTGAGGGTGGGGAGGTGTGAATAGTAATGCTTCTTATTAAAGGCGGCAATGGATTCGGGTGGAGGGTGGAATTTAGACAATAATGATGGCTGCTTTCGGCCAATAGCGGACATTCGCCCTCATTGCTGCTTTACGCGCTGTGCGGACCTCTATGCACTCTATTTACAAAACTCCGGAGCTCAACAAGACGATCATCATCCAATGGTACGGTTGAGAGCAATTTCGTTACATACTTGGGTCCATGCGAGCCGATATCCGGGCAGAAATTCTCTATTTCCCCAACAGGTATTAAATAAATCCCTATATTTTCTAGTTTCTCTCGAAGCGAGGAAAAGTCGCGCTGCGCTTCCCCCTTAGGGATTCCACGTATGCCGAATCTTTTAACCTCGCTCCACGCTTTTCCTTGCTTCATCGCCTCAATAATGTCCCCTTTCGGTAGTTTGTCGTCGCCTGAATCATTCAACAGAGAGATTATCTCAGTCTTAATTTGGGGCACAGACTTGGGCTTGTTGCCGCCTCTGACGGCAGCATCGATACGCGCCCAAAGTTTTTCAATCTCACTCCATTCTCCACCGAGAGCTTCGACGGTGGACTGGACGAGAGAGCGCTCAGAAAGGAAGTCAATATCAAAAACGGCTTTTACAGGGACACCAATCTTACGAAGTACTTCCGCAACTCTTGGGATGCCGTGTTTTCCTCCAGTTGGTACGTAAGCTGTATCCTGCCATTGTTCGTCGGAGTTGCTTGCCAAGTGGTCTGCGACGGAATTGATTAACCTGCAATCGCTATCATCTTCACAGATAATTGTTTGTTCATGAAATATTCCTTCAAGAGCATTGGAATAACGAAGATCCGGCTTTTCCCAAAGCTCTTTAATAATGCTTGGGGAGGCCTCGGAGACGATATTTTTATCTCCTTCTCTACGGATTCGAAGGATGCGGACATTTCCACGCGTACCCTCTAGAAATCCGCGCAGGATGTCACTGCTGTGTGTTGCGACTATCAATTGCCCTCTAACCTCAGACGACAGAGTCTCTCCTAAGCGACGCATTTGAGGCGGGTGCAAGAATGCTTCAGGCTCGTCAATCAAGGTGATATCAAGATCGGCCACGATCGCTTCGAAAAGTATGCCAGCGTAACTTCTCATTCCATCGCCCTGTTTATCCAGAAGCGGATTACGGCGAACCATTTGAACATAAACGTCACTTACTCGATCAACTAACCCTTCGAATTTTGGCAACTCGCCAACATGGATGGGGAGCCTGCTCCCTCCTCTAAAGTCGAACATGAGATCTCTTCCGAAGGCTCGCCGAAATAACTCGCTAATTTTCTTCATTAGCACTTCATCATCATAGAGAACATGCTGAGGCTTTGACTTTTGATCGCCAGGGGAAATACTACTTTGCTGCGCACAAATACTCAGCCTATCATTCGCCGCAATATTCTTTACGAAACCCTGGCTTAAGCCATGTATTAGGTAATCATTATCCCAAAATTGAATCTGACCCTCAGGGAGCTGCCAACTTCTATATCGATAATTCCCTTCTACGTAGTCAGCCTCCGACTCAAGAAACAGCTTAAGTTCATCTGCGCTTCCGGCTTTAGATATCTCCAACTCCGCCACTACTACTGGCCGTTCGTTTTTTCCGTTAATGCAGATTGCAACTATCTCTCTAAGAGATTGCGACTTTCCGCTATTATTTGGCCCGACCAGAATAATTTTCTCGTTTTCGTGTAGCTCGAAGCTGTTACCGCCAGAAAAGCTCAATCTCGATATTGACGCGATAGGTTTTTTATGCAAGATCTATTACTCCGTTGAACGTCAAATTCGTCCGTGCTGTCATCAGTCGGATTAAGTTACTTTTTCTGGCGCACGAGACATAGGACTGCGTAGCAGTGTAACTGAGCGCATCGGCCGATGATGCCCTACGCATCGCTTGTGCTTTCTCTTGCTATATCCAAACGTCACCTTTCTGGTCGATTGCAGTCCTTCGCGACCGGCAACTGTCGGCCAGAAGCGGTCACTACCCAAACCACAGTCTAAATGCTCCGCCAAATAGCGATTTGGCGGAGCATTTAAGGAGCAAGTCAAACAGCCACTGCCCGCAAGAATTGCAGCGCCAATTGCTGTCTGAAAACGCCAAGCCCGCCTATATTCGCGCCGCACATAAGTTCTGAGATCTTGGGTTGAATTTTGCGTACGGGTTAAATTCGTAACTGTTGTCAGGTTAATTAGCCCCAGTGGCAACCATCTGATAGTAGCTAAGGTAAATTTGCCCGGTCTGCGCAGCATGTCTTTTTTTCCGGAGCAGCAAGCTTACGAAGTCGATCCGCTCTTCCAAGATGGCCATCAAGTCACCTCCATCAACCAGCAATATTGAGGCTCCGCCGGCCTGATGTGCGGCAACGCCTTCTGAGGAGAAACCATTGATGGAGAGGAAGATCCCCAAGGTGTTTTCCAGCTTGGTTCTCACCTTATCGGTAAAAATGGCAAGGTCAGCCTTGTTGACTGGTTCCTTTTGCCACTTGGCTTCGAACAGATACTCGGTTCCCTCCAAGGAAAAGGCCCCGTCGATCTGTTCACCGAGATTCTTAAACGAAGCTTTAGGGTCAAGGTCGAAAAGTTCGAACACCTCATACATGACGCGCTCCAGCTCGAAGCCTCGGGTCTGTGCACTATCAGAGCCAATCAGAGCCAGATAACGGGTGTTGATCGCTTGGAGCTTCTGCCGTACGGCAGCGTTCTCGCGAAGCTTCTTCGCGGCGCCTTCCTGCCTGCGCCTGATTTCATCTTGCTCTTTTTTGACGTCTTGGTGCGGTTCAACTAACGATTTGAGCTGGTTGACGGCACTTTTGGCTTTCACCACCTTCTGAGCACCATCTTCCAAGCGCTGGAGGTGTGAAAAGTCAGTCAGTTTGCAAAGTTCGTAACAAATTTTTGTCAAATCACCGAGATGGGTGTCGGGATTCGCACACAAAAAATCGACAACGTCCGAGGCGATTTGGCGTTTGTAATTTTCCCAGTTAAACCGGGGGAGGATGGCTGGAGTAGAGAGACAAAGCTGTAGAAAACCGCGCAGCTCAGATTTATACCAGTACACCGAGCACAGGGCTTCTTTGAGCGCCATGACTCCTGCGGGGGAAAGCTGCTTGGCCATGTAATTCACCAGATATGTAGGTCATATGCGCCTCCCACGGCGCTGCGAGCGAAGCAGAACGCGGTTCGGCATAGCAGCTTAGCAGATAACCACACTACCACTACCGCGCTCGGATCAGGCTATGAGGTAGTATGCTCACAACGTCTGACTTAGGTGTGCTAGTTCGAATCCACGGCCCGTACACGACAGGAAATTGAACCATGGATGATTTTGAAAAAAGCGCAAGTGAACAGTGGCTATATGCGAATGCACCGGGGTTTAGGGGGCTACCTGATCAAGATCGCCGGGCCATTTTCGATTTCTCCTTTCTCTGGAGCCTTTTTGAAGCGCAGGTCATGGACAACTTTGCCCAGGCACAAGCTATCTCCGAGCGGGTCAGGGGCTGGGACGCTGGGAACAGGATCTATCCTGAGGTGTATGAGGAGGCATTGGCCTACTTCAGGAGCCGTTACTCCCTGAATGGTGAAACAACTGATCACTATGATTACCTCAATCTTCGGAGGTCGGATTACCCCGAGTTGGTGGGTCGCGTTATCAGAGGAGAAAGTGACGAGCCCGACGACAGCATGTTATGCACTCTGATGATCGTCTGGCGACTTAGAAACAATCTTTTCCACGGCTCAAAGTGGGCATACCAAATTCGTGGTCAACTGGACAATTTTACCCACGCCAACGCTGTACTGATGAAAGTACTGGAGCGGTACGGACGGCTCTGACACCAATAGCCCACAGGCTAAAAATGAAAAAGGGGACTGATTTATTTCCAGAAAATAAATCAGTTCCCTTTGTTTGCCAACATTGGAATGCCGTGCATCGGGTCATCTGGGCATAAACTATCAAACATAAGATTGCTCTTCACAGCCGGCGAACTGATTCCTGGAGAGTTTAGGAAAAACATTATGATCGATAAATTAAATCTCGCTTGCAATATAAAGCTCACTGAGCAGGATAAAAAATACCGACATATTCAGGGCTATATATTCTTTCGCTCTTTGATGGGGGCGATCCAACAAAATCACCAAACATTAATTATCGATTTAAGAAATTTACAGGACCTCAGCGCTAGCACCGATCAAAGCACCATATTTGACAAGCGTAGTCGGGTGCAGAACTCACTGCTAAACCTCCTAAATTCACACAAGCTATTTATTGATATATTAAAGCGAAATCACGAGCAAAAAGATCCGAAAATGTACGCCCGCTTTAAGGTTGTCACATCTCATTATTATGATGAGGACTTCAACTATCGAATGTTTGAGGTCCTGCGAAACTATTGCCAACACGCTAGCACTGCGCCAATAGACATTTTTTCGGACTTTGAAGGTGTCACATACATCTTTATCAATAAGCAAGAGCTCAGCAAAGATGAAAAAATATTAAAGAAAATTAAAAAAGAGCTAGAGTCGCCGCTGCATATTGAATTTAACTCGATAGTTGTTGAATGGATTTCTACCGCGTCGCGCATCTATGGATTGGTTCTAGATTATTTTGCCTACCGGGCATGCCTCGTCATAGATGATTACTTGGATCAGCTAAATACGGACACGATGGCTTTAAGAAAAGACCCTTTGATTGCGGAGACAATGCGATCTGTAGAGATAAAAATAATAAAAACCAGGATGCTATTTCCAGTTTTGCCAGATCCTAAAGCGCTTTGTAATGAAATTGTGGAAAGACTTGAAAGTCCAGAACGTGCCAAAAGACTTTCAGAAATGAAGGGGATATTTCTTAGTATAAAGTCTTCAAAAAACTTATCTAGGCGAATGAGGAAGATTGGGGTGAATTTTGATATGCCGAAATTTGACACCCTGTTTATAAAAACTCTTAATAAGTTTATGAATGATGAAGATCTTTTATGAGGCCATCTGTTGTATGAATTTAGGATGATCTCTTTAGGTTTATTATTCAAGGCGCCTGCATCTGCATCTGCACCTGCACCTGCACCTGCACCTGCACCTGCAGTTGATGACACATTGAGCGTCTGCTTTTGGCCGAGAGCAGACAGACTCAAGTTTCTAGACATATGACTATCAGCTAAAAAACTACCGCTTGGACACTTAGCTTTCCCAATAAAAAGCCTCTCATCCGCGGGGCTCTTTCAGGGGCTACCTACAACTTCTCCCTCCTCCCTCTCCAACACCGCCTCCACCAACACCTGCACCATCTCAATCAAGCGCACGCCTGCCAGTACCACCTTGCGGCTGGTCGCAGGTATGTCTTCGGTCCCCTCAGCACCAAACTCCGGATAAGCAGAGGCAAGTCCTTTGGGTCTGCCTCGTATCGGCTTCGTTAAGATCCTTGGATCGTGGCATCACCGTTTGAACCCCGACAACCCATTAGCTGCGCGCCATGCTTTTACCTCATTCAGAACAGCCTCAGGACTATCCTCAATGCCGTTCTGGTCCGGGTAATAAATAAGTCCGTAACCGGCGGGGTGCCCTGTGACTGCTTCGAAATGAGCGGCTAGCCTGCTCAGGTATTTTTCGAGCTTGGCCCCCTCGAGGTTGTTGGTCTCACTGAAGAACTCATTGATGAGCTGCAGGAACTCATTCTCGGTGTAATCCTCAATCCGGGACTTTTCTAAAAACATCGCAGCAATCGCCTATTTTTTTGAATGAAGCTTGATGTGATTTCTTGGGGTGTTGACGCGAAGGTTATCCAAATCATAGAGGCTGCCGCCGTCAGCCAGCCGCTCAATATGGTGCATCTCAAACACCTTTCTTCCGCCAACAGCCTGTTCGGGAATGACAAAGGGTGAGGCACCTCTCTTTAATGCCCGCCTGTTTGCCTTGCTGAATTGATCAAGTAATTCTGCATCCTCTCCTACAGCCATCCAGAACGCTTTGCGAAAAGCATCAAAACGCTTGAACTCCCTCCCCTTCAACTGCTCAGCGATCCGTGCAGGAATGGGTACGCCTACTCCGGAGTTCGCCCCTGCCAACCAAATGCCGATGACATCCTCACCCTCCCCAGCAACCACCCCGGGTGTCTTTCGGACATTCATCACAATATACAGCGGCTGCACCCCGGAGCCGGCCGGGAACACCAGGATGAAGTCCTGGTAGTCAGGGGGATAAACGGGATTGACGATGATGTTGTCCGCCTGTTCGCTGGGCGGATAAATCCAGATTTGCGGCGCTTGAGGGGCAGCCTCTAACGGCGGGATGCCTGAAGTGGCGGATGGTTCGACAGCGGGGGTCCATAGCAGGGTGATGCCGTTGCCGAAGTCGGCCACTTGCTGTTCGCCCCGGGCCTTGAAGCGTACGACCGGGATCATTTCCCAATCGCGGCGCTGCTCGGTGTTGTACCCATAACCCTTCAGGGTGCCATCGGCTTGTTCCTCGATATGCAATCGAACTCGCGTCCGGCCCTGTTCAAGCGACTTGAGCTGTTCGTCCGTGTACAGGGAACTGTCGCCCAGGCTCGACGGTACGAGCATGGCGATAACACCGAGCAATCCCCCGGCAACGACGCCGGAAGTGACAGCCCCGCCTCCAACGGTTGCGCCACAAAGCCCGCCGCACGATGCGCCAGCAACCGCCAAGACATTGCCACCGAGCATGAGGCCACCTGAGACAGTCGGGACGTTCCCACTGATCCTCCCCAGCCGGATGTTGCCCGCCGCATCGGTTTCACGTCCGCCCAACAGCGTGACTTCGCCGTATACCTCGATGCTTTGCGTGGGAATGAAGTGGCTGGCGTAGTTGATGATTCCGTCAGCCAGGTTGCAGGGTTTGGTGAAGGTGCAGCCCATAGCGGGCGATCGACCTTGCGGTTTCGCTGGCAGATCCTTGTATTGCGCCCAGCGTTCGGCGCCCAGATCGACCGGTTCGACACCTTTATAGCGATAGCCCTTCGGGGCATTGGGGACATAGCCACTCATCCAGGTCGTTTCCTCTTTCACCCAAGGAGACTTCGTCACTGGCATGCCCAGCGCGAAGCCTCCCAAGGTGAGGAATCGCCCCCGCCCTGGAAATCTAGAGAACTCTGAGATTAACGTTGATCGATCTGAATGACCTGTAGTCCGGATCCCACTCCAGCCAGGACCTGTTCGGTCACGATAGGTGCTGACGACACACGAATGCGCCCTACGCACGACCGCTATAGAAAACGTAGGCCAAAAAAAGCGCCTCGCTGGGGTAGATTTCCCCTAGCACCAATCAGAAACATCTTATTTATCCCCCCACCCCAAAACCCGCATGCTTTGCCCCCCCGCCAATCTGCCCGGCACCTGAGCGCAACCTGGTTGCCCGCCCCTGCCCGAGGCACCTTGCCGACTCGAATCCGCCCTGGACGCCGTCGCTCTCTCTACCTACGCGCCGCGCCACCCACCAGAGGACCCCAGCCGCCATGACCTTTACCCTCAACGGCCGCCCGCTTTCACTGGATCAACTCCCCCCCGACACGCCTCTGCTGTATGCCCTGCGCAACGACTTCGCCCTCAACGGCCCCAAGTACGGCTGCGGCCTGGGGCAATGCGGCGCCTGTACGGTGCTGGTGGACGGCGTCGCGGCTCGCTCCTGCACCCTGCCGCTGTCCAGTGTGCAGGACAAGACGGTCACCACCCTGGAAGGCCTGATCGAAGAAGAACGCCTGCATCCGGTGCAGCAGGCGTTCATCGATGAGCAGGCTGCGCAATGCGGCTATTGCAGCAACGGCATGATCATGACCCTGGTGGCGCTGTTCGAGCGTGAGCCCGAGGCTGACGAGCAGCGGATCAAGAATGAGCTGGCCTATAACCTGTGCCGCTGCGGCGCGCATTTCGAGATCCTGCAGGCCGCGGCCCGGGCCCGCCAGTTGCTGGCGCAACGGAGGTCGGCATGAACCAGCTGCCGCTGACCCGTCGCCGCCTGCTCCAGGCCGGCGGCCTGATCATGATCAGTACGCTGTTGCCCAAGCCGCTGCAGGCCTTGGCCGATAGCCAAGATCCAACCGCGTTGCCCGTGGACCCGACCCCGGATCATGTGGACAGTTTTATCGCCCTGGGCGCCGACGGCGGGGTGACGGCCTTCTGCGGCCATGTCGACCTCGGCACCGGGATCCGCACGGCGCTGGCGCAGCTCGTCGCCGACGAGCTGGATGTGGACTTCGAGCAGGTACGGATGATTCTCGGCGATACCGCCCACACCCCGGACCAGGGCCCGACCATCGCCAGCGCGACGATTCAGGTCAGCGCCCTGCCCCTGCGCCAGGCCGCGGCCCAGTTGCGCCAACTACTGCTGGAACGTGCCGCCGAAATCCTCGACCAGCCCCTGGCCGGGCTCCAGGTCGAACGAGGGCAGATCCACGCCAGCGTTCAGCCAGGACGACGCCTGAGCTATGCCGAACTGGCGCGCGAGCAGGACCTGCATCTGCCCCTGGATCCGCGTACGGAGCTCAAGGCGGTCGGTGCCGGCCGTTATGTCGGCCAGTCCACACCGCGGGTGGACATCCCGGCCAAGGTCAGCGGCCAGCTCACCTATGTCCACGACCTGCGCCTGGACGGCATGCTTCACGGCCGCGTGGTGCGCCCGCCCTACACCGGCGCCGACGCCAGCACGCCCCTGGGCCAGGCCCTGGTCTCGGTGGACGCGGCGTCCATCGCCCATCTGCCGGGCATCGTCAAACTGGTGGTGATCCGCGACTTCATCGGCATAGTCGCCGAGCGCGAGGAGCAGGCCATCGACGCCATGCGCCAGCTCAAGGTGCATTGGCAACCCTGGGCCGGGCTGCCGGACCTGCGGCTCAAGTCCCTGCACAAGACCCTCCTGGCCCACCCCAAGCAGGACCGGGTGCTGCAGGACGACCCCGGTTTCGACAGCGCCCTGGGCACGCTCAACACCCGGCTCGATGCCGACTATGTCTGGCCCTTCCACCTGCACGCGTCCATCGGCCCGTCCTGCGCGGTGGCGATGATCGACGCCGAGCGCGCCGAGATCTGGACCGGCAGCCAGAACCCCCACGACCTGCGCAAGGACATCGCCCAGTTGCTGGGGCGCGCGCCGCAGCAGGTGCAGGTCAACCGCCTGGAAGCGTCCGGCTGTTACGGCCGCAACGGCGCCGACGACGTGGCCGCCGATGCTGCCCTGCTCTCCCAGGCGGTCGGGCGGCCGGTGCGGGTGCAGCTGATGCGCGAACAGGAGGCCGGCTGGGAACCCAAGGGCACCGCGCAGTTGATCCGGGTCCGGGGTGGCCTCAACGGCAAGCGCGAAGTGGCCGCCTATGAACTGCGCACCTGTTATCCCTCGAACGGTGCCCGCACCCTGGCGCTGCTGCTGACGGGCACGGTGGCCAACCGCGCCGAGATCCTGCAGATGGGCGACCGCACGGCGATCCCGCAATACCGCTACCCGAAGATGCGCGTCATCTGCCAGGACGCCGCTCCCATCGTCCGCGCCTCGTGGCTGCGCGGGGTGTCGGCGCTGCCCAACGTGTTCGCCCACGAATCCTGGATCGACGAACTGGCCTACATCGCCCGGCAGGACCCGATCGCCTTCCGCCTGCGCTACCTCGACGACCCGCGCGCCCTGGCGCTGATCGAGGCGCTGAAAAAGCAGGCCAACTGGCAGGACGGCTGCGCCTACAACGATCCGGCACCGCCTGAGCAGGAATGGGCCAAGGGCCGCGGCTTTGCCTATGCGCGCTATTTCCACAGCAAGTTCCCCGGCTTCGGCGCGGCCTGGGCCGCCTGGGTCTGCGACCTGAGCGTCAACCGCCGCAGCGGGCAGATCCGCCTGGACAAGATCTTCGTCGCCCACGACTGCGGGCGCATGGTCAACCCGGCCGGCGTGCGGCACCAGGTCCACGGCAATGTCGTCCAGTCCTGCAGCCGGGTGCTCAAGGAGTTCGTCGGCTTCAACCGCTCCGGCAGCACGTCCCTGGAATGGGGCGGCTATCCGATCCTGCGTTTCGATGAGCTGCCCGAAGTGGACGTGCAGTTGCTGGACCGCCCGGAAGAACCGTCCATGGGCGCCGGCGAGTCGGCCTCGGTGCCGAGCGCCGCAGCCATCGCCAACGCGATCTTCGACGCGGTCGGCGTACGCCTGCGGCAAGTGCCCTTCACCCCGCAGCGGCTGCTGCAGGCCCTGCAGGCGCAAGCCTGCGACCACCGCCAGGAGCGTCACCCATGAGCCGCTTCAAGACCATCGCCGGCGCGAGCCTGATCGCCCTGAGCCTGGCCGCCACCGCCGGCGTCTTCCTCAGCTGGCAGCCGGCGATCGCGCCGCTGAACAACCGCGACACACAGTTCTTCAGCCACGGGCAAATCGCCAGGGGCGAACAACTCGCGGCCCTGGGCGACTGCGCGGTCTGCCACACCGCGCCGGGCGGGATCCGCAACGCCGGCGGCCTGGCCATGCGCATCCCGTTCGGCACCCTGTACAGCAGCAACATCACCCCCGACCCGGACACCGGCATCGGCAACTGGTCCTACCCGGCCTTCGAACGCGCCATGCGCCACGGCATCGACCGCAGCGGGCGCTACCTGTACCCGGCATTTCCCTACACCGCCTTTACCAAGACCGGCGACGAGGACCTCAAGGCGCTCTACGCCTACCTGATGAGCCAGCCCGCGGTCCGGCACCAGCCGCCGCAAACCGACCTGCATTTCCCCTTCAATATCCGCCCGGGCATCCTCGTGTGGAACTGGCTCTACCTGAAACCCGGCGCCCTGCCTAACGACCCCGAACGCAGCGCCCAGTGGAACCGCGGCGCCTACCTGAGCGAAGGCCTGGGCCATTGCAGCGCCTGCCACTCGCCCCGGGACCTGTTGTTTGGCGAACGCGGCGGCCGGCATCACCTGAGCGGCGGCGTCGCCGAAGACTGGAGCACCCATGCCCTGGCCGGCGGCAACGCGCCGCTGGCCTGGACCGAGGACGACCTGCTGGACTTCCTGCGCCGCGGCTACAGCCCGCGCCATGGCGTCGCCGCCGGCCCCATGGCGCCGGTGATCCACCAGGGCCTGGGGCAACTGCCGGACGCCGACCTGCAAGCCATCGCCCATTACCTGCACAGCCTACAGCCGGCCACCGCCGAGCAACCCAGCGCCGCCACCCTGAACCGCCAGGCCGAGCAACGTACCGAGCCCCTGGCCTCCCCCGGCGCCCGCCTGTTCTCCGGCGCCTGCATGGCCTGCCACGCCCAGGAAAAGGGCCCGACCCTGACCGGCGTGCGACCCTCCCTGGCCCTGAACAGCAACCTCTACGCCGCCACTCCCGACAACGCGATCCGGGTGATACTCGAGGGCATCGCCCAACCGGCCAGCCCGGAGCTGGGTTACATGCCGGCGTTCCGCCACAGCCTCAATGACCAGCAGATCGCCGACCTGCTGGCCTTCCTGCGCCAGGACCTGGCGGGCCAGGCGCCCTGGAAAGCGCTGAAGCAACGGGTCGGCGAGATACGCGCTGGTCTGCCTCCTGGCTGATCCGTGCCCGGCCATGAAAAAGCCCCGCATAAGCGGGGCTTTTGTCTAACAGCGGGATGTCTGAGGTGCTGGAGGGCTCGATCGCTGGCGTCCAGATCAGGATGTTGCCGTCGCCGAAGTCCACCACCTGCCGCTCGCCCCGGCGTTCGAAACGCACGATCGGAATCATTTCCCCATCGCGACGCTGCTCGGTGTTGCCCCCATACCCCTTGAGCGAACCGTCGGCTTGCTCCTCGATATGCAATCGAACCCGGGTCCGACCTTCCTTGAGCGACTAATGACCTGTAGTCCGAATTCCATTCCAGCCAGGACCTTTCCGGTCACGCAACGGGCTGACAATGCGGCCTTCGAGCGGGTCGATAGGGAAGAGGTCGGCGCCTGGCGGCAGCCCCGTTGCAGGACTTCGGCACCGGGTTTATCGAGACGGGGGAATGGGGCAGGAACCGCTCTCGAACAAGAACGGAAAAGGCCCGCGATCTCCATCGCGGGCCCTGTTAGCGAGTTACCTTACGCGGTCACGTCCAGTTGGCCGCCAGCACAGGCTGCAAGGCCTGCTGTTCGGCGGCGCCGAAGGTCATGGTCGCCGGGGCTGCCGGCGCGAACGCCGCCATGGCCTGGACCAGGTTCTCCACATCGTTCTCCAGCAACCGATGACGGTCGCCGGTCATGATGTCCCGTGGCCGCTCAGGGGTGCTGGCATACCAGTTATGCAGCGTGACCTCCTGCTGGCTGCCGATGACCGAGATCTGCAGGTCCTGCCCTTCGTGCTGGAACCACAGGCGCTCGGGGCTGATGTCCTGGCCGAACACCAACTGGCCCATGCGGCCGCTGAACTCGAGGTCGTTGACCCCATGCCCGACTTCCACGGTCGGCATGCTGCCGCTGACCACCACCTTGTTATTGCCATTACCCAGTTTCACCGCGCTGAAGGAGCCGCTGTCGGTAATGTCGTTGTTGCCATGGCCGACCGTGAGCTTGCTGATATCGCCGGTCACGACATTGTTGCCGTTACCCAGGGTAATCTCGGCGCGGCTGCCGGTCACGTTGACCTTGTTGTCGCCGTTACCGGCGGCCAGCTTGGCGCTCGAGGCCTCCACATTGATGGTCTTGCTCTCGTCCCCCAGGGTGACGTTGGCGAAGAACCCCTTGACCGTCATGGTGTTGGGGTCACTGGCCACAGGGGCGGGATCGACCGTCGGCAACGGGCTCAGCGTGAGCGGATCGCGCGACGAGCTGGTCACCGGGTCCACGGTGGTGGGTGTCGGACGCGAACGGATTCTGTCGCGGATCGAAGCGAACGAGAAATCATCGGTGTCGGTCACCGACGGCACCGGATCATCGAACTTGAACCGCGGATCCGACGCCGTCGGGAAATCGGGCACAGTCACCCGCGGACGGCTCACAATATCCAGGTCGCGGTGGCTGGTATCGACCACCGGGATATCGGGAATCACGATCGGCCTCGGGCTCGGCACATCCACCGGCGTGCGGCCGCCTTGATCGCGGCCGACCGGTCCGATTTCCGGCCGCTTCGACGGCTCCAGCGTACCGATGCCGCGCTCGGCGAGAATCTGCTCGATGGTCTTGTGCTCGGGAACCGTCGCCCCCCGATCGCCGCCACGCTCGGCCAGGATCTGGTCGACGGTCTTGTGCTCCGGCACTTTCGGATTCAGATCAACACCGCGTTCGGCGAGGATCTGGTCGATGGTCTTGGTGGGCGGCAAGGTGATGTCCGGGATCGTGACCGAAGGTCGCAACACCGGGTCGATAACTGGCACAGTGACCGTCGGGTGCAGGTCGACGGGAGGCAGCGGCCGCACCACCGAAGGCTGGTCGACGCCAGGACGCTCGACCGCTGGTGTCGACGTACCCGGTACAGTCACCGTCGGCTGTTCCACCGGAGCCACCACCGGGCCGACCGGCGCCACCACGTCCGGCGCATGCTCGGCGAAGATGAAGTCCGAAGCACTGACCTGCGCCACGTCCAGCGCATCCAGGTACACCAGGTTGACGTTCGAGGCAGCGCCCTGGGCGCCGTTGCGTGCCACGTACACCCCATGAATCTGGGTCAGGCCGTTGAGGGTGGCGCGGTTCTTGTGCTCGATGGTCAGCTGGCTGAAATCGGTCACTCCGGTCTGGCGCAGGTCGATCTTGTCGATGCCGTGGCGGAACCCGCGCAGGGCGTTGTTGTAGTCCTTGACGCCCGGCTGCGCCGCCACCACGAACACGTCCGAGGTCGCGCTGTCATGGCTGTAGATAGTGCCGCTCAAGGACGCCACCATCTTGCCCTGGGCGTCGCTGCTGTACATCACGCCCTTGGCGCCGCCGTTGAGCAGCACGGTGCCCAGGCCTTCCTGCGGCTTGACCGCCGAAGCGTCGCTGTTGACGTAGGCCGTCGGCGCGACAAAGGTGTCCTGGAACTTGAAGTTCGCCGCACCGATCCCCGCCAGCGCCTGGTTCTTCAGGACAATGCTCTGCCCCTTGGCCAGGTCGACCCGCACGTCGGCGCCTTGCTGGCTGAGCACCAGGTCGCTGAACTTCTTCCCGGCAAAGCCCACCAGGTCGATGATCTCACCACGTGCGGCCTCGAAATTGGCGATGACATCGCTGCCGCCGTCGCGGCGGTGGACCACGAAGAAGTCCTTGCCCGCACCACCGGTCAGGCTGTTGTTGCCGCGCCCGCCATCGAGCAAGGCATCGGCCTTGCCGGCCACCAGCGTATCGTTGCCGTCGCCGGTGACGATGTTCTGGATGCTCGACGGATTCTTTATCGTCAGGGCCGCGCCGCCGATGCTGGCGACGCCGGTCTGCAGGTTGACCGAGGTATCCCCCGACACCGCCGCCGCGTTGAGGGTATTGCGCCCGCCCGCCACGCCATTGACCGCATCGTCCAGCACGGCGCGATTGGCATGCCCGACCACCGCCTTGAGGTATTCGTCGGTGTAGAAGTAGGTGTCGTCCGGGGTGCTCTTGCTGCCGTACAGGCGCAGCGACCAGGCGTTGAGGGTGACCGGTAGGCCCGTGGCCGAATCGCTCACCTGCAAGGTCCAGTTGCCCGCCGAGCGCTCGCCGAAGTCATGGGTCGACATGAAGGTGTATTTGAACGACCCCGACTGGGTACTGCCGACGTCGCTGGCACTCGCTCCCGGCATGCCGTCCGGCACCTTGCCCTGGCGGTTGAGCAGGATGCTCTGGGTGCCGTCGGGCGAGATCAGCTTCAGCGTCAGGTCGCCAAGGCGGCCGACCTGGGCGTCGAAATCGATCTCGACGTGCTCGACATTCAAGCCGGCATTCATGGCGATGGACGAGCTCAGCGTGGCCCCCGCCGCCAGGGTCTTGCCGAGGGCGCCGCTGGAGGCGCTGTACACATACTCGTTGGCCCCGGTGCTCTGGGTCATCCAGGCCTCGGCCAAGCGCACCGCGGCCCGCGCGTCGACTTCGCCGAAGCCGTAGTCGTTGCTGGTGTGCATGCCGCCGCCGTTCCAGTTGTGGGCGGCGTTGTCGCTCCATTGGGTGGACGGGTCGTTGATCGTGCGCGCCGACAACGCGAGGATCTGCTGCACGTCGCGGTAACCCAGGTTCGGGTTGGCCTCGAGCATCAGCGCGACGATGCCGGAAACGATCGGCGCGGCGAAGCTGGTGCCCTGCATGCTGGTGTAGTCGTTGCCGAAGGTCGAACCGCGGTCGGTTTCCAGCATGTGGCTGGTGGACACCACATTGCTGCCCGGCGCCGAGACCAGCAGGCTGGCCCCCGGGTTGGAGAACGGTGTGGAACCGATCTGCAACGTCGACAGGTCGCCCTGGGCGTTGATCGCGCCGACTTCCACCGAGAAGCGATTGTTGTTGGTCAACGAACCCTGGGCATTGCCGCCGGTCGCCCGGCTGTTGCCGCCCGCGGCGACGATCACCGTACCCAGGCCGCCGCGACCGTTACTCGCCGCGTACTGGGCATTCATGCTCAGCGCGGTGGCGGTGTTGACGAAGCCGTCCTGGAAACTGCTGAGGGCGAAATCGTGAGTGAAGCCCCAGCTGTTGTTGGCGATATCGAAGCTGACCATATGCCCCAGCCCGGCGAGGTCGGCGCCGCTGTTGGCCAGGTAGTAGCCGCCCAGCGTCGCGCCGTAGGCCACGCCCACGCCACCGGCGCCGTTCTTGGCGGCGACCATCACGCCGGCCACCATGGTCGCGTGGTTGGACACCAGCCCCGGCAAGCTGCCGTTGCTGCGTTGGGTCTGCAACCAGGCCTGGTCGACGTTGGCGGCCAGGTCCGGGTGGGCGATATCGAAGATCTCGGGAGCGGTAGCAAACTGACCGCCCGGCTCGAACTGGCCGATGCGCACGCCCTTGCCGGTGTAGTCCTTCCAGACCGGCAGCACGTTGGTATCGCTCAGGTACCACTCCTGGGCCGCCAGCGGGTCCAGCGGCACTTCCGGGGTCAGCAGGGTCACCCCGGCGCGCATCGGCGCGGTCTGCCCGCTGCTCAGGTCCACCACCGAAGCCGACAGGTTGCCGGCGGCGTCGACCACGCCGTACTTGAAGCTGAGCAGGCCGGTGTAACGCGCATCCGGGGTAAAGAGTACGTCGCCCTGGGCCGTGAGGCTGACGGTGCCGCCGACCGCGTCGCCGACATTGGCGATGCGCAGCGCACCCTGGCTATTGAGCTGCTGATCGTTGGCCAGCAGGCTCTGGGCCGAAATCAGGTGGGCCCGGGTGCGGTCGAAGGCCTTGCCGTCCTTGTCGAGGGTCAGCACGTCGGCCACCGGCATGGCGTTAGGCGTTTGCAGGTCGACCGCCGAGATATCCGAGAAATTCAGCTTCTGGATATTTTTCAGGGTCACGGTGCCGTCGCGCCCGGCCACCTTATCGGCCACTTCGTAGCCGCTGGCGGTGCGGGTGATGCGGTAGTCGCCATGGTTGCCGTGCAGGGTCACCAGGTTGATCCCGCCGTCGCCGTCGATGCTCGCGTTGCCGTGACCGACTTCGATCACATCGTTGCCCGCGCCGCCGAAAATCCGGTCGGCGCCGCCACCAGCGTGAATGATGCTGCCGCCCTCGGCGGCGTAGATCACGTCGCCCTGGGGCCCGGCGTAGATCACCGCCTTGCCGCTGCCGCCGATGATGGTGTTGTGGCCGCTGCCGCCGACCAATACGTCGTTGCCGCCACCGCCCACCAGGGTCGAATGGCCGGAACCGCCCTTGATAAAGGCGCTGCCGTTGCCGCCGCTCATGATCGTGTCATTGCCGCTGCCGCCCTGGGCAATGGTCAGGCCGGCCTGGGCCATGTTCAGCACCACGCCTTTGTCGCCGACGACGATCACCGTGTCGTGGCCGCCATTGCCGTGGATGTTCTTCATGTCGTCCGAGGCGCTGACCACAAACACGTCGTCGCCCTTGCCGCCGACATAGGTGTTGCTGCCGCCGCCACCGACCAGCCAGCCGCCCGCCGGCGCGGCGATCAGCGTGTCGTTGCCGCTGCCGCCGTACAGGTTGCCCACGCCCAGCTGCGCCGCGTCCAGGGTTTCGCCGGTGGCGCTCTGGCTGGCGTAGGCAGTGGTGGTGATGCCGTTGCTGGTGGAGGTCACCTTGGTGCCCGCGCCCTGGGCATTCAGGGTGTTGCTGACCGGGTCGCCGAGGAAGTCCACCGCCAGCGCTTCCTGGCTCTTGCCATTGATGGTGAACGAACCGGTGGCGAGTACCCGGTTGCCATCACGCACTTCGGTTTGCGTGGACGCCGCCGCGCGCACGTTGATCTGGGTGATGCCCAGCTCGGCCAGGGTCTTGAGCTCGCCGGCATCGACTTTCGCGTCGTGAGTACCATCGACCCAGACCCGCAGCTTGCTCCAGATCGGATCGCGCGAGTCGATCACCCCGTCCTTGTTGCCGTCCTCGCTGGCCAACGCGGCGAAACCGTCCTTGAACTTCGTCTCGCCCGCCGCGCCGTTCACCCCGGCCTTGCCACCGTAGTACTCGGAGAACATCTGGCTGACGTCCTTGATCTGGCCGCTGCCATCGTCGATCACCAGCATGCCGGTGCTGCGATCCGCCCAACCGCTGCGCTTGAGCGTGCCGCTGTGGTCGGTGTCGAACAGCACGCCGTCACGGATATCGGTCATGTGCACGCCGTTGCCGGTCAGGTCCAGCAGCAGCGGGTCGACGTAAGTGTTGAAGGTGGTCATGGCCGACAGACCGTTCAGGGTCACGGCATTGCGCAGGCTGAAATCAGGCTTGGTGCTGTCCGGGGTCTGGTAGAAGTTCGACAGGTAGGTGTTGGGCCGGGCATTGGGATCGAGCTGCATCTCCCCGGGACGAATACCGCCCGAGGCCAGGCTGGCCATCTGGGTGGAGGTGAAATCGGTTTTGCTCAGGATGCCGCCGACGGCAAAGATGCTGTTGGTCGCCGAGTTTTGAATGAAACCGTTGGCGACATCCTGCTGGGCTTTGCTTTCGCCCTGGATGTGTTGTTGGGGTTGGGGCGAGGGGTTGATCTCGACTTTGATGAGATCAGTCTGAGGTGCTGTCGAAGCCTTGCCGCTCTCATCG
Organism: Pseudomonas sp. NPDC089530; assembly: GCF_050280705.1. NCBI lineage: Bacteria > Pseudomonadati > Pseudomonadota > Gammaproteobacteria > Pseudomonadales > Pseudomonadaceae > Pseudomonas > Pseudomonas sp. NPDC089530. Next base: position 111,723 of record NZ_JBNNVU010000009.1, read on the forward strand.
ACAATCAACCCACGCACCCACCTGGCAACCTGGCCGCCCAGGCTGGAGATGACAGTCCCGACTCCCGAAGGCGAATCGACGCGATTGATCCAGCTCATTGCAGCTTGCTTGGTTTCAGCCGTGCCGATCTGGGCGGCCAGCGACATGAGCTTGTCCGTACCGGCAGAAAGCTCCAACTCGCGCCCTACACTACCGGCGGACTCCAGAACGCTTTGCCAGTAACTCTCGCGACTGTTTTCACCCATCACTTGAAAGACCGAGTTCAAGGTCCAGGCATCGGCCGGCAGGCCATTGTTATTGAAAACCTTGCGGTGAAAACTCCAGGCCTCGTCATGGGTGATATCGGCGGATACCACGCCCTTGGCATTGAGGTTTGCGCTCAATGTATTGACGTACTCGCTGGCCATCTGTCGACGGATAAGATTCACGTCGGCCTCGGACATGACGTGCCCCGCTTCCGACGCCGTCATCTTCATGAAGTTGATCGCGACTTCACCGGCTACGGAGTCTCCCTTTGCCACTCCGTTGGCAAGCACGGCATATTTGTAACCCTTGGACGCCAAGTAGTCATACATGGCCCCCGGGCCTGTCGAGTTCAGCAACTCTTTAGCGTGATTCAAATCTACAGCGGTTAAAGCTTGAGGCACAGAAACGCTCCCTATTTCACGACACTAGATAAAACAAATTCCTTGACGGAACTTTCAATACGTTTCCAGTCTTTTAGTTTTTCCGGCGTAAAGCCTACTTTCAGCAGAGCTTCCAGCTCATTCAGGACAAACTCTTCGCGGCAGTTGTAATAACCCGATCCGCCCCTGTTTCCGAGACACTCGAATATCGCCTGGACTTGTCCACCCTGTTCTTTCCAGTAATAAGCATTCAGAACATCTGGAAAGGTTTTGTCTTGACGCGTGACAAAGTAGAGCCCCAGTTCCTCGGCATAAGCGGGGGGAGCAATACTTTCTCCCTGCCCATAGCCCAGCAGCGCATCGAGCCTTGTGCGCAGGTCGAAAGCCTCGGCTCCAGTGGGCGCCAACACCACTTCCAGGCCATCGAACTTCAATCCGTCACGAAAATACTCGGACTGTTTCGCCGGTTGCAGCTGCGGCCATGTCATCACCAGGGGCAAGGAAACCAGCTCGGCATCACAGCCCTTCTTATTCTGGGCACGGTTCTTATCCCAGGTGCTCGCCCCTTCATACTCGGCCCAGAAAACCACGTAATTGCGCGGCACAACCAGCGTTTTCCCGGAGAGACGACCACATATGGGCTGTGTCGATACAACGCTCTCGACACTTGAAGTATCTGGAGAACTCATCACAAGATAAATGCAGTAAAAAAGCCCCGCACCCAAGGCAAGCGCAATACAAACCCGAAGCAGTTGCCATACCCGAATGCACGTTTTCAACAAAAACCGTTTAAGAGCAAGAGACATCTTTCCTCACCTTCCCCCTAGAAAATATTCACTGCCTTACTGCAGCATTGCCACTCCCCAACCCCAGGAGAACTTACGAAAATCAACTTCCCGGCTCACCCCATGAAGAAGCAACTTCTCAGCGATAACCCGCAAACCTGATCTGCACATTCCCCGACGCATCCGTCCCGCGCAAACTCAGGTTGCGACTGAACATCCGTGTGCCACCCAACGCAAAATCAACGCGCAGATCGAAATCGGAATCCCAGCGCACTTTCGGTGAAGGCGCCCGATCAAGAAAGTTGTCGCACTCCCCCGAATAAACCCGGTAGTCATTACTTTTAATCGCGTCTTCCACATCCAGCAGGCTGTTGAATACAAGCACCTCGTCAGAACAAAACGGCGCTATCGCCCCGCCTCCCGAGCGGGAAACCAGGACGGCGCTGTAACGTCCATTCGGCGAGGGATAGACCTGGGTATACAGATCATCGTCGGGATCGGCGCTCATGCCGATTAACCTGGTCACGCCATACTTGAGCACGGCGAGAAAACCGATCGCCGCCAGTACAAACTTCAATAACCCCATCACTCGCACGTTCTTCCTTTGCGGCAACACTCAACGCTCGCGCAAACTCTCATCCACATGCTGCTGCAACGGGCTCAGGAAGTAGTCGATCACCCGACGCTGATCGGTCTTCACTTCCGCCGTGACCGACATCCCCGGCGACAGCGCCACGCGCTGGCCGTTGACCAGCAGGTGGTCGGACTTCAGGCGGATGCGGCTGCTGTAGATGGGCCCGCGTTTTTCGTCGTCGATGGCATCGTTCGAGACGCTGAGCACTTCGCCGTCGACGGTGCCGTATTTAGTGAACGTGAAGGTCTCCACTTTGACCGTGACCGGCTGGCCGGCGCGGACGAAGCCCACGTCCTTGTTTTCCAGCATGGCTTCCACTTCGACCGGCTGATCGGCGGGCACGACGACCATCAGCGGCTGGGCCGGGGTGACCACGCCGCCGACGGTGTGGATGGCCAGTTGCTGAACCGTGCCGTCCACCGGCGCCTTGAGGCTGGTCAGGGTTTCCTGGTAACGGGCCTTGGCCAGTTCCTGGACCAGGCTCGCGGCCTTTTGATTGGCTTCCTGCTGCAAATCGAGCATGGCCCGGCGATTCTGCGCGACCACGCCTTCGCGCCGGCGCCGCGCCTCGCTCTGGGCGGCCGTGGACTGCAGGACACTGGCTTGCTGCACGCTCAACTGCCGTTGCAGGTCCAGGCGCGCCTGTTCCTTTTCCAGGTACTCGTGGCGCGCCACATACTGCTGCTCCAGCAGCCGCCGATAGTCCTCGGCCAGTTGCGTGGCTATCGGCAGCGTCTGGCGCAGGCTGGCCACCTGGGCCTGGGCCGACTGGATTTCGGCGCTGCGCTGGAGGATTTCCGCGTCCACCAGGTCCAGGTTGCTGCGGTATTCCTGATACTGCCCCTGCAGCCAGCGCTGGGCACTGAGCACCTGCTGCGGGTCGGCATCGGCGATGGCGCCGCGCAGCTCTGCCGGCGGCTTCTGCTGGTTGATCGCGTCGAGCATCGCCGCACTGCGCGCGCTGTCGATGTGGGCCGCGAGCAGATCGCTGCGAATCCGCCGGACGTCGGCGTCGGCCGCCGTGGGGTCGAGTTCCACCAGCAGCTCGCCCTCCTTCACCGTCTGGCCGTCGCCGACATGGATGGCCCTGACCACCGCCGTTTCGCTGGACTGGATCAGCTTGGTCTTGCCGTTGGGCACGATCTTGCCGGACGCCACCGCCACCACCTCGATCTTGCCCAGGCAGGCCCACAACAAGGCCAGCACGGCGAAACCCATGATGCCCCAGGCAAAGATCCGCGGTGCCGGATGCACGGGCGTGTCCTGCAACTCCAGCGCGGCGGGCAAGAACTGCGCTTCATGGGGCAGGCGCGGCACGCTGTCCATGCGTTTGCGCTGGCGCCAGGACTCGCGCCAGGCGTGACGGTAACGCTGCATTAACGAGGGCGTTGCGCTCATGGAAAATCGATCCTTGAATCCGGAAAACGGTGAGTGCCGGCGCGCCTGAAATCGAGCGCGCCGGGCCGGTCGTGGCCCGTGGCCGCAGGGCCGCTCAGCCCTGCTGCATACGGTGCAGACGCGAGTAATGGCCGGCCTGGTGCGCCAGCAGTTCGGCATGGTTGCCCTGCTCGACGATCTGCCCGCGATCGACCACCAGGATGCGGTTGGCATCGCGCACCGCCGACAAGCGGTGGGCGATGATGATCACCGTGCGCCCGGCACAGATGCTCTGCATGTTCTGCTGGATGATCCGTTCGGACTCGTAGTCCAGCGCACTGGTGGCTTCGTCGAAGATCAGGATCCGCGGGTTGCCGATCAGGGCGCGGGCAATGGCGATACGTTGCCGCTGGCCCCCGGAAAGCGAAGCGCCGTGCTCGCCGACCAGGGTGTCGTAGCCCTCGGGCAACTCCAGGATGAACTCATGGGCGCCGGCCATGCTGGCCGCGTGCATCACCGCTTCGAGCGGCGTGCCTGGATCGCTCAGGGCGATGTTTTCCCGGATGCTGCGGTTGAACAGCATATTGTCCTGCAGCACCACGCCGATCTGCCGGCGCAGGGAGGAAACGTCGGCCAGCGCCAGGTCCATGCCATCGACCAGCACCCGCCCGCGCTCGGGCACGTACAGGCGCTGGAGCAAGCGCGTCAGGGTGCTTTTGCCGGAGCCGGAGCGCCCCACCACACCGATCACTTCGCCAGCGGCGATGCGCAGGTTGATCCCGCGCAGGATCTCCGAACCGTCGGCGCGATAGCGGAAATGCACCTGGTCGAATTCGATCTGCCCCTTGAGCGGCGGCAAGGCGCTGCGGGTCGCCTGGGACAGCTCGGTGCGGGTGTTGAGGATATCGCCCAGGCGCTGCACCGACACCCCGGTCTGCTGGAAGCTGGTCCACAACTGCGCCAGGCGCATGATCGGGCCGCTGACCCGCCCGGCCAGCATGTTGAAGGCGATCAGTTCGCCCACCGACAGTTGCCCGTCGATCACCAGCCGGGCCCCCAGCCAGAGCGTCGCCACCGTGACCAGCTTGCCGATCAGCCCCACGCTCTCGTTGGCGATGGTGGACAGGGTCTGGGTCTTGAACCCGGCCGCCACATAGGCCGCCATCTGGTTGTCCCACTTGCGGATCGCCTGGGGTTCGACGGCCATGGATTTCACGGTGTCGATGCCGTTCACCGTCTCCACCAGGAAGGCCTGGTTCTCCGCGCCGCGAGCGAAACTGTCCTGCAACCGGGCGCGCAGCAACGGGGTGACGAACAGCGAGACCACGACATACAAGGGCAGCGACAGCACCACCACCAGGGTCAGCCAGCCGCTGTAGGAAAACATCACCAGGATAAACACCAGCGAGAACAGCACATCCAGCAACAGGGTGATGGCGTTGCCGGTCAGGAAGCTGCGGATGTTCTCCAGCTCGCGCACCCGGGCCACCGAATCGCCGACCCGGCGCGCCTGGAAGTACGCCAGCGGCAGGTTGATCAGATGCCGGAACAGCCGCGAGCCCAGCTCCACGTCGATCCGGCTCGCGGTATGGGCGAACACATAACTGCGCAAACCGCTCAGGGCCGACTCGAAGAGCATGATGCCCAGCAGCCCCGCGGCGATCACATCGAGGGTGGTCAACCCGTGGTGCACCAGCACCTTGTCCATCACCACCTGGAAAAACAGTGGCGTCACCAGGGCGAACAGCTGCAGGGCGAAGGACACCAGCAGCACTTCGCCGAGCAACTTGCGGTATTTGACGATGGCAGGGATGAACCAGGTGAAGTCGAACCGCGAGGTTTCCCCCGGCAGCCCCGCCTCGGAGCGCAGCAGCAGCAACTCGCCGGTCCAGCGCGCCGCCAGGGCTTCGAGGGAGATGACTTGAGGCCGCTCCGCGCGCGGGTCCTGGATCAGCGCCTGGCCGTTGTCCAGCCTGGCGATGATGAAAAAGCTGCCATCGCCATCGACCGCGATCGCCGGCAATGGCGTACGGTCCAGGCGGGCGACGGTGGTACTGACCGACTTGGCCTTGAGCCCCAGCTTGCGCGCGGCCAGCAGCAGTTCACGCTGGGTGAATGGCTGGTTCGCCGGGGCGAATTCGTGAGCCAGTTGCTCGGCGGAGGCCGCCACCGAATGAAACCGCGCCAGCATCACCAGGCACACGAGACCGGTGTCTGGCATGGGCGATGCGTCGCCCCTTCCTTGATCACTCATAAGCTTCCATGCTGCCGCCGCGCGGCAATAAACCACAAATATTTCAAGATGTTATATCAATCCTGAAACAATTAGTATCAATACGACATCACTGCATGAGATTTATTTCACTCATGCGTATGAATCCACAGTCAGAGCGCCTTGCGCTCCTGTGGCGGCAGGAAATCCCGGTCGGCGTCGTAGTCCTTGGTCAGGTACAGCGCCAGATCGTTGAGGTCCTTTGGGCTCAGGGTGCCCGCCGCTTGCTTGAGCTTGAGCGTGTCGATGATGTAGTCGTAGCGCGCGTTGTTGTATTCGCGCACGGCGCTGTACAACTGGCGCTGGGCATTGAGCACATCCGCGGTATTGCGCGAGCCCAGGTCACGCCCCACCTGGTTGGCCTTGACCGACGCCTGGCCGGAGCGAATCGTCTGCCGGCGGGCAATCACCTGTTCGATATCGGAATTCACCGCGCGATGGAAGTTGCGGGTGTTCTGCACCACTTCCCGGCGCCGGTCCTCGCGCTCGTCTTCGCTCTGGGCCAGGCGCTCGGTGGCTTCGCGCACCTGCGAGCGGGTCATGCCGCCCGAGTACAGGGGAATGTTCAGTTCCAGGCCGATGCTGCCCTGGGTGACATTGTCCCGATAGCCATCGCGCCCGAAGTCGGTGGGGTTGCTGTAGCCGAAGCTGTCGTTATCGCCCTTGCGCCAGGAGGCCACCGCATCGACGGTCGGCGCGTAACCGGCCTTGCGCTGCCGGTTGGTCTGCTCCGCCGCCAGCACCGCGTAACTGCTGGCCTGCAACGCCAGGTTCTGGCGGACCGCCAGGCGCACCCATTCGTTGGCATCGTTGGGCACCGGCAGCTCCACGGGCAACCGATGCTCAATCCCCTCGATCGCCGAATACTCCTGGCGGGTCAGCCGGGACAACGCCTCGAAGGCATCGTCGACCTTGCGCTCGGCAAGTTTGCGATTGGCGCTGGCATTGTCATGGGCGGCCTCGGCGTCGAGCACGTCGGTGATACTCGATGCGCCATTCGCCAGGCGTGCCTGGGCTTGCTGCCGCTGGCGTTCGAGGGCCGCTTCCTCGGCCCTGGAGGCCGCCAGCAGATCCAGGGCGCGCAGGGTTTCGAAGTAGGCCTCGGCGCTCGTCAGCACCAGCGCCTGCTCTTTCGCCCCCAACTCAAGCTCGGCCTGCGCGGTGCTGGCCTGGGCGGCTTCCAGCTGAAACCAGCGGTCGGCACGGAACAGCGGCTGGTTGAGGTTGGCCTGGAATACCGTGGTGCTGCGGGTGCGGGTCAGGCCGGGCTCATCCCGCTGCAGGCGCACGGACTCCAGGGTGCTCCCGGCATTGAGAGTAGGCAGCAAGCCGGCCCGGGCCTGGGGGACGCTTTCCCGCTGCGCCAGGTAGTCATGGCGCGCCGCGGACAGCTGAGCGTCATGCTCCACCGCCTGGCGGTAGACCTCGAGCAGCTCGGCGCGGTTGGAAGAGACAGCGGCAACAGCCGGGCTCGCCACCATTGCCAGCATGAGCAAGGGCAAGGGCGAGAAAAAACGCGGGAAGTGAGTCATAACAATCCATGTCGCCTTCGGTAAAACGATTCAGCCATGCTGATCAGGGCGCGCATCCTACGCCTGGGCCAGGGGAGTCACAAGCTGATTTGTGGCCACTTGATATCACCCCGAAGAAACCCTGAGCACCTCGGCGCTGGCGCACCGCCCGGCTATAGGGGAGATGACGGCATCCACGGCCTGGAACAGCGCGGGTGTGCCACGGGAGCGGAATCGGCGGGGAAAGAGTGAACAGCGGGAAACAGATCCCTGCACGCCACCCTTCCGGGCGACGCGCAGGGATCCAGGCCGTTATCAGAAGGTCACGCTGGCACTCAGCCGCGCGGTGCGTGGCTCACCGACGTTGACCTGCAGCTGGCTGCCGGTGGACGACGGGTAGTACTGCTTGTCGAACAGGTTGTCGACGTTGAATTGCAGGCTCGTCTTGTAGCCGAACAGCGGCGATTCCCAGCGCACGAAAGCATCGGCCACGGTGTAGCTGCTGAGCCAGAAATCGTTGGCGTTGTTGGCCGCCCGTTCGCCGATATAACGCGCGCCGCCGCCAGCGTGCCAGGCGCCGAATTCGGCGGGCACGTTCAGGTGGTGGCTCAGGTACAGGCTGGCGGTGTGTTTCGGCGCGTTAGCCAGGCGATGGCCTTCGTTGCTCGGGTCGTCGAGGATCTCGCTGTGGTTGTAGGCGTAGGTGCCGATCAGGTCCCAGCGCTCGGCGATGCGCCCGGTGACGTCCAGTTCCACGCCCTGGGAGCCGACCTTGCCGGCGGCTTCCGAGAGGCTCACGCCGTTGACCGTGGTCGTGGTCACCACGTTCTTCTTCTCGATGTCGTACAGCGCCAGGTTGATGTTCA